>DAOWII010000068.1 GCA_030640985.1 Chromatiales bacterium | reverse complement strand
CGAGCATAGGCCTCCACTCTTGCCTTCAGTTTCTGTCCCGGCCTGAAGGTGACAACCCTGCGAGCAGTAATGGGGATTTCCTCCCCGGTTTTTGGGTTACGCCCTGGGCGCTGATTTTTATCACGGAGGTCAAAGTTACCAAAGCCCGAAAGTTTGACCTGACGGCCAGCCTCCAGTGCGGTTCTAATCTCTTCAAAAAACAATTCGACCAGCTCTTTAGCTTCACGCTTGTTAAGACCCAGCTCCTCGAACAATTTTTCGGCCATGTCGGCTTTGGTTAAGGCCATTATTGTTATTCTCTTAATCTCGCTTCAAGTTCATTTTCCAATGCACTGATTACCTGAGCCATTACAGAATCAACCTCAGAGTCCTTAAGGGTGCGCGAATGTGCTTGTAAGGTCAAGCCCAAAGCAACACTTTTTCGTCCTGAATCAATACCTTCCCCAGTATAGACGTCAAACAACTGTAAGTCCTGCAATGTTTCAGGTGCCGCTTTTGTAACACATTCATACACCCTTCCAGCGGACACTCCCTCATCAACGATGATAGCAATATCGCGTCTGATAGCAGGAAATTTAGAAAGTTCGGCGAACTTAGGTACATTTCCTTGTGAAAACACCGCTAACTCAACTTCAAACAGGTAGGCCTGGGATGGTAAATCAAAAGCCTTTTGTAGCTTAGGATGCAGGGCTCCCATCCAACCTATTGTTTTTTCATTAAATATTATCTGTGCCGCCTGTCCTGGATGCAACGCCGGATGACTCGCGGCCTGGTAACTGATTTCATTGCTACGCCCTGTCAGCTCCAGCAGGCTTTCGACGTCTGCCTTTAGGTCGAAAAAATCCACCAAAACTTTATTGCCACTCCACTGTTCAGGAAGTCTACTACCAAATATAGCAGCTGACAATACATTTTCCTGTTTAATTTCATTATCTTGGCGAATAAACCTAAGACCTGACTCGAAGAGTCGAACACGTTCCTGCTGGCGATTCTGGTTGTATGCGACAGCTTGCAGCAGCCCTGGCCACAGGCTGGTACGCATAACCGAAAGTTCACTTGATATAGGATTTGCCAGCGTAATGCTCTCTGCAGCCGGGTCTACCAATGCCTGCGTTCGGGGATCTACAAAACTATAGGTGATGGCTTCCTGATAGTCTCGATTGACCAATATGTTACGAAGATCGGCTAGTTTAACCTCGGCCTCAGCCTGTGGCTCCATGAGTAAAGCGCCAGAAGGTAATGTACTCGGTAAGTTGTTATAACCGTAGATTCGTCCGACTTCCTCAATGAGATCGACTTCAATGGCAATATCAAAACGATAACAAGGTGACGTCACCTGCCAGCCTGCATCAGTGATTTCGACTGACATGCCCAGACGCTGGAGAATATCCAGTACACGCTCACGGGGAATGTCTGCACCAAGAATACGTTGAATGCGTTCATAACGAAGCATAATCGGCTGATGTGAAGGAAGATTGTCCTCATGACACACTTCCACCACTGGTCCTGCTTTCCCGCCAACGATGTCCAATAAGAGTCCAGTGGCCCTCTCAATGGCTATTTTCTGCAAATCAGGTGATACCCCACGCTCGAAACGATGGGATGAATCCGTGTGCAGGCCATAACGACGGGCACGGCCGGTGATCGCTTCGGGGTTAAAAAATGCACTTTCCAGGAAAATATCCTTGCTGGCGTCACTCACTGCAGAGTACTCCCCCCCCATGACACCTGCCATGGCGTGCACTTGCTGCCCATCAGCAATAACAAGAACATCATCTGCTAGCTCTACTTCGTTGCCATTGAGTAGCGTCAACTTCTCAGCCTTACTGGCCATCCGCACCTGAATACCATCACTGAGTTTACCCAGGTCAAAGGCGTGCATGGGTTGCCCCAGTTCAAGTAGCACATAATTGGTCACATCAACCACAGGACTCAGGCTTCTGATCCCACTGCGGCGTAAACGTTCCTTTAACCAAACAGGGCTTTCGGCTGTAATGTTAATGTCACGGATAACACGCCCCACATAGCGGGGACAAGCTTCTGTGGCGGTGACTGATACCGGGAACAGATCATCACAACTGGTGACTATCGTCTCAAAGTCAGGCTCAGTAATATCACACTGATTCAATACACCTGTTTCACGGGCAATCCCCGCAATGCCCAGACAATCACTACGATTGGGAGTCAGGCCCAGCTCAATGGTGACATCATTCAGCATCAGATAGTCGCGTACAGATTCACCGATAGGCGCATCTGCGGCCAGCTCCATCAGGCCATCGGCCTCCTCCGCCAACCCCAGTTCTTTGGCTGAGCAAAGCATGCCGAAAGAAGGCACACCACGTAGCTTGGCTTTCTTGATCTTAAAATCACCCGGTAATTTAGCGCCCACCACAGCACAGGCAACTTTCAGATCTTTACGCGCATTAGCCGCGCCACACACAATCGTGAGTGGTTCAGCCTCACCAATATCCACCTGACAAACGCGTAGTTTGTCAGCATCAGGATGGGGGGTAATATCGATAACTTCCGCAACGACAACACCTTGAAATTCCGGCGCAACCGGATCGACGGCATCAACCTCCAGGCCAGCCATGGTGAGTTGCTCACAGAGTTGGTCTGTCGAAATGCCAGGGTTTACCCACTCTCGCAACCATTGTTCACTGAATTTCATATTGTGTAAGTCAAAAGTGGCAAGTAACAAGCGGCAAGCATAACAGCGCTTGCTTTCGACTTATTACTTATTACTTGTTACTTGTTGCTCCTGATTATCTAAATTGTTTTAAAAAGCGTAAATCATTCTCGAAGAACAGACGTAAATCATTTACGCCATAGCGCAGCATCGCGAGACGCTCAACACCCATACCAAAAGCAAAACCGGTGTAACGTTCGTTATCGATATCTACATGAGAAAATACTTTTGGGTGAACCATACCGCAGCCGAGCACTTCCAGCCAGCCGGTATGACTGCAAACTCGACAACCCTTACCGCTACACATTACACATTGAATATCAGCCTCAGCGGAAGGTTCGGTGAAAGGGAAATAAGAGGGTCGGAAACGCACCTCTAGTTCGCGCTCAAAAAAGTTGCGCAGGAAATCATCGAGCATACCCTTGAGATCAGCAAAACTCACTTGCTCATCAACCAGAAAACCCTCCACTTGATGGAACATCGGGGTATGGGTCAAGTCGGAGTCACAGCGATAAACACGGCCCGGT
>DAOWII010000099.1 GCA_030640985.1 Chromatiales bacterium | reverse complement strand
TTGACTGGCCAAGATCAGGAAAACGAAGAGAGTTTAGTCGCGCCCGTGTAGTGAATAATGAAAAGGGTGAGAGCGGAGTGGAATTGTATCCGCATCAGGGCTCCGGAGTATTGAGTTCGGTAGTGTGGGCCAATGGTCTGGCGGTGATCCCGGAGGGGCAGACAATAGAGCGGGGAGATGCGGTCAACTTTATTCCCTTTGATGGTTTGTTGTCTTGATACTACTCACATGATCAAAGATAAAAATATTACTGCCGTGATCCTCGCGGGGGGGCGGGCGACACGTATGGGTGGCGAAGACAAAGGGCTGATCCAGCTGAATGGCCGCCCCATGATCGAGCATGTCATTACGGCAATCACTCCCCAGGTTGGCAGGGTGTTAATCAATGCCAATAATAATCAAGAAGATTATGCCCGTTATGGACTCGAAGTGGTCGCTGATAGCTGGCCAGATTATCCGGGACCGTTAGCGGGTATTGCCAGCGCGATGGCTGTGGCCGATAGTGAATATCTACTGTGTGTTCCCTGTGATATGCCTAATCTACCGGATGATCTGGTAGAGCGTTTGTTGAATGCGTTGCTGCAAAATCGGGCGGAAGCCAGTGTGGTGGATACCGGTGATAGTCTGCAGCCAGTGTGCTGCCTGTTACGCTGTGATCTTCGAGATGATTTGCATAACAATATAGGCGCCGGACTACGCAAGGTACGGGCCTGGTTGGCAAGTCGCAAACTGGTAAAAGCTGATTTCTCAGATTGCCCCGAGGCCTTTGTTAATATCAATACCCCCCAGCAACTGGCAAGCCATGGCTGAAGGTGCCGCCGCCATTAAAGCCAAACTGGTCAACCTGGGGTTCTCGTCCCCATTTTAAAACTACCTAAATAAAAAAGCCCCAACGTAATTATTGCTGGAGCTTTTTTATTTAGGTGGTACTCCCAAGGGGACTCGAACCCCTGTTGCCGCCGTGAGAGGGCAGAGTCCTGGACCGCTAGACGATGGGAGCATAGAAGGGTAAGCATACTACAGGGACTCTTTAGAGTCGCCAAGCATGTTATTATATCCGGATGTTATCCTGGCTCAAGCGTTCACTAACGAAGAATACGGCAGATGCACCACAGAGTTTATCCCCGGGGGATGAACCCTTCGTTTATTCCCGTGATGATCACAATATCTCTCGAAGTAACATCAGCGAAAATGCACTTAAAGTGCTCTATCGTCTGAAAAAATCCGGCTATGAGAGCTATCTGGTGGGCGGCGGTGTACGCGATCTTTTGTTGGGCCGCGAGCCCAAGGATTTTGACGTATCTACCGATGCTACCCCTGAAGAGGTTCGCAAGCTGTTTCGCAACTGTCGCTTGATTGGCCGTCGTTTTCGACTCGCCCATGTGCATTATGGTCGTGAAATTATTGAAGTCGCTACGTTTCGTGCTTCACATAAGGCTGATGACGATGCCGGTAAAATGGAAAATGGCTTGATCCTGCGGGATAACGTCTATGGCACGCTGGAAGATGATGCCTGGCGGCGTGATTTTACCGTCAATGCCCTGTATTACGATATCAGTGATTTTACCGTAGTGGATTATACCGGCGGTATGGACGATCTGGATGAGGGTCGCTTGCGGGTCATCGGTGAGCCACAGGCCCGTTATCGGGAAGATCCGGTACGCATGTTACGGGCGGTGCGTTTTGCCGCCAAGATGGGATTCCGTTTAGAACAGGAGAGTGAGGCGGCTATCTTCGAGCTGGGTTATCTGCTGGAAGACGTTGTCGCTGCGCGCCTGTTCGATGAAGTGTTGAAGATGTTTCAGGGCGGATATGGAGTAGAAACCTTCGAGCTGTTGCGCCATTACCGTCTGTTTGGCTATTTATTCCCTGAAACCGATGCCGGCATGCAGCATGAAGAGAATGGCTTTCCTTTGGTATTTGTAGCCAAGGCGCTGGAAAATACCGACGCCCGGGTTGAGCAGGGTAAGCCCATTACCCCGGCCTTTTTGCTGGCTGCTTTTTTGTGGGAGCCCGTCCGGAAAGAGGCCGAGTTGTTTCGTCGCAAGGGCATGAGTGATCTTGAGGCCATGCAATTGGCCGGGGATGCTGTGGTAGCCCGTCAGGTACGCACGGTTGCCTTCCCCAAACGTTTCTCCCTTCAGTCGCGCGAGATGTGGACCATGCAGGAGCGCCTGCGCCGACGTGGTGGCAAGAGTCCTTTACGATTGGTTGAGCACCCTCGTTTTCGCGCAGCCTATGATTTGTTGTTGCTGCGTGCCCAGTGCGGTGAAGAGGTTCAGGAATTGGCAGACTGGTGGACGCGTTTCCAGGAAGTGGATCAGGAAGAACGCCTCAGCATGTGTGCTGCCATTCGCACACCCAGGGGAGGGGGCGGAGGGCGTCGTAAGCCTCGTCGTCGGCCACCGCGCAAGAAACCCGCTACAGATTAACGTTTCTCGTTAGTATGGAAAATCCCGTCTGTGCCTATGTGGGACTGGGCAGTAATCTGCAATCCCCACAACAACAGCTGGAACAGGCCCTGGATGCATTGGCTCGTATTCCCGGCACTCGTCTGCTTCAGGCATCAAGTCTCTACCGCAGTGCCCCCATGGGGCCACAAGACCAGCCGGATTACCTCAATGCCGTTGCCGCACTGGAGACGACACTTACGCCCCATGAACTTCTGGATCAGTTGCAATCCATTGAAACCGCTCAGGGCCGAGTGCGTGGTGCCACGCGCTGGGGGGCGCGTACCCTGGATCTGGACCTGCTGCTCTACGGCAATGAGACCATTAACAATGAGCGGCTGGTCGTCCCCCATCCCGGCATGAAAGAGCGCAGTTTTGTGCTCTATCCTCTATATGAAATAGCCCCGGGACTGTTGCTACCCAGTGGTGAGACACTTGCCTCATTGCTTGATAACTGCCCACGAGAAGGCCTTAAAGTCCTGCCCTGACTCGGGAGTCAATGGGGGAGCCGCTGGACAAGTCATGAACGAGAATCTTGAGTCTAAAATGTCCAATTACTTTGTTGCAAAACTACGCAATAGCTAGCTATTACGTGCATTTTGCACCCTAAAGGGTATAAACGCCTTGTCCTTGAAAATTTTAGTTCTCAATCTTTCTCGCCCAGACTTGTCCAGAGGCTCCCTGGTCTCATGCTGTGTTATCCTTTCAACTTGTGCCTGTCACTGAGTGTGGCAACAAATAATAATAAATTAGCCGAGAAGAGTTTGTGCCCTTAAACCATCATCGTTACATTGTTGTGGAAGGCCCTATCGGCGTGGGAAAGACAACCCTCGCCAAACGTCTCGCCGACACCTTTGTTAGCGATTTGCTGCTGGAAGGCGCGGAGGAAAACCCCTTCCTGGAAAAGTTTTATGAAGACCCAAGGGCGGCAGCTCTGCCGACCCAGCTTTTCTTTTTATTTCAGCGGGCACGGCAGCTTCAGGAAATGAGACAGGGTGATATGTTCTCCCCGGTGCAGGTGGCCGACTTCCTGATGGCCAAGGATAGATTGTTTGCCCAGATTACCCTGGATGATGATGAGCTGCGTCTCTATGAACAGACCTATGAACACCTGACTCTGGATGCCCCCGTTCCCGACCTGGTGATCTACCTGCAAGCACCTGCGGAGATTTTACAGTCGCGAATTAGTAAACGGGGCCGTTCCGGCGAGTCCTATATTACCGATGATTATTTGGTTCGGGTTAACGAGGCCTATGCGCAGTTTTTTTATAATTATAGTGAATCACCACTGTTGATCGTCAACGCGGCGGAAATTGATCTATCCGAAGGGGAAGAGGACTATAATATGTTGCTGGAACAGATCCGCGGTATTCGTAGCGGGCGGCATTTCTTTAATCCCTTGCCGGTAAATTTATCGAATCTGTGACCAAAAATATGAGCAATATAACCGTTTCCACCCTACGTAAACTCAAGCAGGCCGGTGAAAAATTCACCTGCCTGACCGCCTATGATGCCAGTTTTTCCCAGTTGCTGGATGAGGCCGGTGTCGAGGTATTGCTGGTAGGAGACTCCCTCGGCATGGTGGTGCAAGGGCAGGACTCGACCCTGCCGGTGAACATTACCGATATGATTTATCACAGCCAGAACGTGCGCCGTGGTAGCCGCCACGCACTCATCGTCTGCGATATGCCTTTTATGAGTTACAGCACCCCGGCCCAGGCCCTGAACAATGCCGGACGATTGATGAAAGAGGGCGGTGCGCAGATGGTCAAACTGGAAGGGGGTGCTGTAGTACTGGAGACCGTGCGTGAATTGACCAGCCACGGCATTCCTGTCTGTGCCCATCTGGGTCTGTTGCCCCAGTCAGTAAACAAGCTAGGTGGTTACAAGGTACAGGGGCGTGATGCGGCGGATGCACAAAATATTTTGCAGGATGCCAAAGACCTGCAGGATGCCGGTGCCGATCTATTGGTGCTTGAGTGTGTGCCCAGCGCTCTGGCCAGAACGATCAGCGAAACCCTTGAAATACCCGTCATAGGCATCGGCGCTGGCCCGGATACCGACGCCCAGGTGCTGGTGCTGTACGACATGCTGGGTATTACCCCCGGCAAGCGACCTCGTTTTTCAAAGGACTTCCTGGCGGAGGCTGGTACCGTTTCTGCTGCCATTAGTGCCTTCGTCACCGCTGTTAAAGACGGCAGTTTTCCCGGGCCGGAACATAGTTTCGAATAGCCGTCTTGTTTGCAGTTTTCTTTATGTCTTCCTGAAATATTTTCTTAATACACTTTGCTTTTCTCAGCAAGCTTTGCGTTGAAAGCTTTAAGGTAAAATATGAAATTTGATCAACCCCTGCAACAAGGAATTCTCATCAAACGCTATAAGCGTTTTCTCGCCGATGTGGAATTCCCCAATGGCGAAGTTATTACCGCACACAGTCCCAACACCGGTTCCATGCTGGGATGTTGTGCACCGGGCCGTCGGGTCTGGTTGCGGGATTCAAATAATCCCAAACGCAAATGCCGTTTTGGTTGGGAGATGATTGAGGTGGCGCCCGACAATCTGGTGGGTATTAATACCGGACTTAGTAATACTCTGGTGAGCGAGGCTATTGAGGCGGGTGTGATTACCGAGTTACAGGGCTACGAAAGCATTCGTCAGGAGGTGAAGTATGGCAATGAGAATAGCCGTATCGATCTTTTGCTTCAAGGTGATGACAGGCCCGACTGTTATGTAGAGATCAAAAATGTCACAGCGGCCAATAAAACCGGCATGGCTTTTTTCCCCGATGCAGTGAGTGCCCGCGGCACTAAACATCTACGTGAGTTAATGGCGATGGTTGATGCCGGTTATCGGGCGGTGCTGATATTTAGTGTGCAGCGGGCCGATGTGAATGCAGTGCGTCCCGCCGATGAGATTGATCCTCTATATGGTAAAACACTGCGCGAAGCCCTGGCCAATGGTGTCGAGGTGATTGCCTATGGAGCGAGGATTAGCCCTGACGAAATTTCACTGGAGCGTTCCTTGCCGGTGCTTTGTCCTGCGAGCCAGGAAGAAAATTAAGCGGTTTTGTGGTTTAATTCGTCCCTATGTATAAACCTCTAGAACTCTTTATCGGCCTGCGCTATACCCGCGCCAAACGCCGCAATCATTTTATCTCCTTCATTTCCCTTACCTCGATGCTGGGCATCACTCTGGGTGTGGCCGTTCTGATTACCGTGTTGTCGGTGATGAATGGTTTCGAGCAAGAGGTGCGCGAGCGCATTCTTGGTATGACCTCTCACGCCACCATTAGCACTTACGATAATCAGTTGGAAAACTGGCAGGAGGTGGCCGAAACTGCCAGTGAGCATGAGCGGGTGATTGGTGTTGCGCCCTATGTGCGGGCCGAAGGTATGCTGACCTACGGTGGTCAGGTGAACGGCGTGATGATTCGCGGCATCCTGCCGGAAGAAGAAGGCAAGGTTTCCACCGTGGCTGAGAAAATGGTTGTTGGTCGTCTGGCGGATCTGCGCGCCGGTGAGTTTGGCATCGTCCTGGGACATGCCCTGGCACGGGCACTTGGTGTGATCCCCGGTGATAAGGTGACCCTGGTGACACCCAGTGCCAATGTAAGTCTGGCGGGCATCATGCCACGACTGAAACGCTTTACGGTAGTCGGTGTTTTTGAAGTGGGGATGTATGAATATGATAGCACCCTGGCATTGATGCATTTGCAGGATGCGGCCAAACTGTTTCGGCTTAATAACAACGTCAGTGGTGTACGCCTTAAACTGGATGATCTGTTTTTTGCTCCCTTTGTCAGCCGTGAGCTGGCGGAGCAGATCCCTGGCATGTATCGGGTGCGGGACTGGACCACTCAGCATGCCAATTATTTTCGTGCCGTTGCCACAGAGAAGCGCATGATGTTTATTATTTTGCTGCTGATTGTCGCTGTGGCCGCCTTTAATATCGTCTCCACCCTGGTAATGGTGGTCACCGACAAGGAGGCCGATATTGCCATATTGCGTACCCTGGGGGCGAGTCCCGGTAGCATCATGAAAATATTCATGGTGCAGGGGACCCTGATAGGTGTGATTGGTACAGTGCTGGGGGTTATTTCCGGTGTGTTGCTGGCGCTGAATGTGGAAACTCTGGTGCCGGCCATTGAGCAGTTGCTTGGTCTCCAGTTTTTGCCCGCTGAAGTGTATTACATTAGTGACTTGCCCTCGGAGTTGCATTGGGACGACGTGATCAAGATTGGTCTGATCTCCTTTCTTATCAGCATCGTTGCCACCCTCTATCCTGCCCGCCGTGCGGCCCGCACCCAACCGGCGGAGGCGCTGCGCTATGAGTAAGAAGCTGTTATGAGTGAGAATACTGCCACTACAACCGTGACAACGGCTAGTTACAACGGGCCGGTTCTTTCCTGTAAGGGACTGGAAAAGCGTTTTGAACAGGGAGAGCTTTCTGTTGATGTGCTCAAGGGGATCGACCTCGAAATCGTTGCGGGTGAGCAAGTGGCCATTGTCGGTGCATCCGGTTCGGGCAAGAGTACTCTGTTGCATTTGTTGGGGGGGCTTGATGACCCCAGCAGCGGTGAAGTCAAACTTGCCGGGCATGATTTGAGTGGCCTGAATGAAACAACTCGGGGACGGCTGCGTAATAAACACCTGGGCTTTGTCTACCAGTTTCATCATTTGCTTCCCGAGTTTAGTGCACTGGAAAATGTTGCCATGCCGCTGCTGATCCGGGGTGAGGCGGTTAATCTGGCCCGCGAGCAGGCTGCGGCCATACTGGAGCGGGTAGGCCTGGGACAACGCCTGGCCCACAAGCCTGGTGAATTATCGGGCGGTGAACGTCAACGTGCGGCCATCGCACGGGCGCTGGTGACAAAGCCTGCCTGTGTGCTGGCCGACGAACCTACCGGTAATCTGGACTCACATACCGCCGACAAGGTGTACGGCTTGATGCTGGAACTTAATCAGGAGTTGAAAACCAGCTTTATCGTGGTGACTCATGATCAGCGGGTTGCAGAAAAGATGGATCGGGTATTATCAATGGAAGATGGAAAGCTCGCAGGGTAGCCCCTATTAAATATTGTTAGGCGCTGCCAGGTAATAACAGTCAGGGATGTTTCTTCTTTTTTTGTTCTGCTCTTTTCTGTACCCATTGCGCCTTTTTTTCTTGCCAGCGGGCCAGCACATGCATGCGCCAGAGGTTATAAATCACCACATAACTGATGAGGGCGCTGAGGGCACCCAATAGAAAACACCCCAGCAGGAATGGCTGCCAGATGGCGTGTAACTCAGTGGTCAGCCACTCGACCGTCGGTGAAAAACTAAACTGGCGCACCGGTGTGTCCAGAATCCAGGCCCCGACTTTATAAGAAAAGTAGAGCATGGGCGGCATCGTGAAGGGGTTGCTTACCCATACCAGGGTCGAGGAAACAATCAGGTTAACCCGGGCAAGGATGGCAATACCCGCTGCCAGCACCATCTGAAAGGGAACGGGAATAAAGGCAACAAACAGGCCCACGGCAAAGGCGCCTGAGACGGAGCGCCGGTTAAGGTGCCAAAGGCCGGGGTCGTGCAGCAGCGTACCAAAAATTTGCAGGTACTTGTGGTTGCGAATGGTCAGGTGATCCGGCAGAAATCGTTTTATTATCTTTTTCGGCATTACATCTATATTGTAACAGCTGTTGAACAAGTCGCCGGGTCGATTTACCCGAGACTTTTCGACAGCTTATTCGGCTCTCGAAGGGAATCGCGAGCACTATTGTTATCGATTTTGGACGAACAGGAATATGGAATCAAGGACGATTGCATTTTTGCTGGGTATTTTACTGCTCCAGCAATTTTCACAGCTGCCCGGTGAGCGTTGGGCACTGCCTATTCTGCTTCTTGTTTTTTTACCGCGGCTTTTCACTCGTACAAGGCTTCATACAGAGCCTTGTACAAAATCTTCTTTCTATCCCGGCCCCCGTCTTGGCCCAGCGCAAGCGGTAGTCAACTCCATCGCCTGGCTTGCCATCGGCTTTTTATGGGCCTGGTTCAGGGCCAGTCTGCTGTTATCCAGTGGATTGCCTGTGGAGTTTGAAGGGAAAGACATCCTGATAGAAGGTGTTGTCAGTGAGTTGCCTGAGGCAGATGAGCGGGGGATACGCTTTGTCTTCGAGGTGGAAAAAGTACTGCCTGGGGACTTGCATAAAGATGGTCAGGATCTGGATTTGGGCCGTATTCGCCTCAGTTGGTATGACAGGCAGCGGACGATAACACCGGGCGAGCGATGGCGTTTCACGGTTCGACTCAAGCGACCATGGGGCATGATGAACCCGGGCAGTTTTGATTATGAGGGCTGGCTATTCCAGCGGGGCATACGCGCGACGGGTTATGTTCGCAGTAGCAAAGGCACGAATACTGGAAGTAATGTCCGAATTGCTGATAGTCCACTCTCTTATCCCGTGCAGAAAATACGTGACAGCTTGAGAACGCGGCTGGCGCAGACGCTGACAGATAATCCTTTTCGCGGAATTATTACCGCCCTGGCCCTGGGTGACAGGCAGGCCATGACAGCCCGGCAGTGGGAGGTGCTC
>DAOWII010000088.1 GCA_030640985.1 Chromatiales bacterium | reverse complement strand
CACCGGCTTCGGCGAGGAATTTACCCTGTTTGTTGCGTACGCCTTCGGAGACGACGATGGCACAGTAGCCATATTTATTTACCGACTCCTTGACCTTGGCGAGGAAGGCTTTTTGATCAAAGGTGACTTCCGGGAATAAGATGATGTGTGGTGCATCGCCTTCTTTTTCGGCAGCCAGTCCACCGGCAGCGGCGATCCAGCCTGCGTGGCGGCCCATGACTTCCATAACAAAGACCTTGGTGGAGGTTTTGGCCATGGAGGCGACATCGAAGCCGGCCTCACGGATGGAGACGGCTACATATTTGGCCACCGAACCGAAGCCGGGGCAGTTGTCGGTGATGGGCAGGTCGTTATCCACAGTCTTGGGGATACCGATACAGGTCATGGGGTAGCCCATTTTTTTGCCGATTTGCGACACCTTGTGGGCAGTGTCTTGTGAGTCGCCGCCACCGTTATAAAAGAAGTAGCCGATGTTGTGGGCCTTGAATACTTCAATCAGGCGTTCGTATTCGGCGCGGCTTTCGTCCAGCCCCTTGAGTTTGTGGCGACAGGAGCCGAAGGCGCCGGAGGGGGTATGGCGTAATGCAGCAATGGATTTTGCAGATTCCTTGCTGGTGTCGATGAGGTCTTCGGTGAGGGCACCGATGATGCCGTTGCGACCAGCGTAGACCTTGCCGATTTTGTCTTTGTTTTTACGGGCCGTTTCGATGAGGCCACAGGCGCTGGCATTGATGACGGCAGTGACACCGCCAGATTGAGCGTAGAATGCATTCTTTTTAACCATCGTGAACCATACTCCCTATTCGTATTATTGACTTACCAGGCGTTTGATTCTGGATGATTGTGCTTTCCAGTTTGTACCCTGGAGCTTGTTACTACATTATTTTTATATCACTGTTTGTATATCACTCTGGGGGCAACGATACAATAGTGTGTTTTTTTTAATCCTTATGGTGGCGACGAGTATGCCGCTCCAGCCAACGGTCAACAAAGCCCAGCAACCATTCCAGCCACCGTAGCCACCGCGAGCGCTTGCGCCAGGTTTGTGCATGATATTCCTGGCTTTGGGCGAAATCTTTTACAAACAGTTCCTTAACCTCACCAGCAAAGATTTGATCATCGATTTCCTGGTTGGCTTCAAGATTCCAGCGCAGGTTCCAGCGATCGATATTGCTGGAGCCAATGGAAACCCAGTTGTCGCACATATTTATTTTGGCGTGTAAAAAACGCGGCTGATATTCATAGATACGTACACTACTGTGGAGCAAACTACTGAAAAAGCGCCGTCCTGCATGGCGCACGATGGGGTGATCGGTATGAGGGCCGGGCAGTAATAGTCGTACATCGATACCCCGGCGCGCTGCCTGGCCGAGTGCACGACGGATTTTCCATGAAGGCATAAAATAGGCAGTGGCGATCCAGATTCGGTGTTCTGCATTACGAATGTGTTTCAGCAAGGAGCGTTTTATTTCCATGCGGCTAGGCCCTGAGCTGGTGACAACCCTGCCGGGGCGACCACCGGGCAGAGGCTGGCGGATGGTCTCGGGAAGTTTCAATGGAGGGCTTGCCCAGTGACTCCACACTTGCTGGAACAGCCTTTGCCATTGCAATACATTGGGGCCACGGATAGACACAATCACTTCATGCCAGTACATATTGACAGGAACCGGGGACTTGCCCCCCTGTGTGGGGGACTTGCCCCCTTGTACGGGGGCAAAATCATCGGTTATACCAGCACCACCGACAAAGGCTGTCTCACCATCTACTACCAGAAGCTTGCGGTGATCGCGTAACAGGTTGCGGCGCAGTTCACCATACTGGAGGGGGTTGTAGAAAGTCAGATTGATCCCTGCTCGGCGAAATTGCTGTCTATCATTGCGGTCAAGACCCAGGGCACCAAAATGATCCAGCAGCAGGTATATCTGAACACCACGTTGACTGGCTTCGGCCATTGTCTCGATAAACTGATTGGCTACTTTGCCGGATTCAAACAGGTACATCTCCAGCAATACATAGTGCCGGGCTCCCTTGATGGCTTTGAGCATGGCCGGGAAAAAGTTTTCACCGTCTACCAGTAACTCAAAACGATTACCTTCCTGCCAGGAGAAATGCTCGTTTTTGGAGGGGTGGAGTTTCATGCCTGTGGTCTATGACCTATGGACTTTCCTGTACCGTTTCTTTCTTTGGTACAAGTTGTAACTGGTCATTGATGACCTGGAGCGCAGACTCTCCCTGCAGCAGTGCGCGAAGTTCATTGCCGGCAATGGCGGCTCGCCAGCCATGCAACACCGGGATATCCTGTTTGCCCAGCACCAGAGCTTCCAGCCCTTTACGAGAGGCGATAACCGCTGGACTGATGTCATGCTGCTGACATTGATGGCGTAGCAAGGCCATCATGGCATCCACAATGGCTTCCTGCTCAGTGCTCAGGCGTGGCGGTAATTCCACTACTGGCCACTGCTCTTTTGGTAGTTCACTGGCGGTTTTGATAATGGGTAATAAGGTTTGCCCATGACGCTTGAGGGTCGCGGCTTCCAGACCGCGTATCCGCTCCATGCCGGGTATGTCTTTGGGTATGTGACGGGCCAGCTCCAGTAAGACATCATCTTGCAGGATCCAGCGCCTTGGTCGGTCTGCGCTGATGGCTTGTTGTTCGCGCCAGGCGGCCAGTGCTTGCACTATCGCCAGTTGACGGGATTTGAGCCGTTTGGCTCCCTTGACTCTCAGCCATGCGCTTTCAGGTGGGTTGGCGTAGGTGTCGGGATCAGTGAGTTTGGCAAAGTCTTCATTCAGCCAGTCTCGTCGCCCCTTGTCTTCGAGCAATTTTAGCTGTTGTATATAGACCTGACAAAGATAGCGCACATCATCGGCGGCATACTTTAGTTGCGCGGAATCCAGTGGCCGTCGTGACCAGTCGGCACGGGTATGCGCCTTCTCCAGCTCGATATCCAGCATGGTCTTGACCAGGTTTCCATAGCCAATCTGGTCGCCATAACCCAGCACGGTGGCAGCCAGCTGTGTATCAAACACCGGGGCGGGTAAGCTTCCCCCCAATGGCTGCAGCACTTCCATATCCTGCCGTGCAGCATGCATTACTTTGGTGATGTCAGGGTTCTCAAGAATTTTCAGCAATGGGCTGAGGTCTTTAAGCGTAAGGGGGTCGATGCAGGCGATGATGTCTGGTGTGGCAATTTGTATCAGGCATAGCTTTGCAAAATAGGTTTTTTCACGCATGAACTCGGTATCGATGGCAATCCAGTCTGGCGTGCCAAGCTGCACGCAGAATTCCTGCAGCTGTTCAGGTGACTGTATATACAGGTCGTGTTGTGTCATTCTGTGATTTACGGTGATAGTGGCGATATGTCAGTATACCTATAGTGAATGGGTTTATCCTGCTTAACCCGTATACACAGCCTTAACTCACTTTATGAGCAGTTGAGGCTAACCCCCTGTTTCAACTTTGTTCTTCTAAACACTTTCCCATTTCCCTTAGTTCTAGTAGTCTGTGATGTTACTGATAAATTGCGGGTATTATGCGTAAAAAATGCTTGATTTTGTTACAAATATTGAGACTTTGTTGCTGTTAGTTAACAGGATGAGACAGTCTGTACCATTTTATGATTCTTGGTAAACTCGTCAGGCCTGGTCGCCGAAATATATCCAAAGTTTTTGCTTTGATGCTGCTGCTGGCACCTTGGGTGCTGGTGTCGAGTAATGTGCTCGCCAGGGGGAATGTGGTTGCCATTGTCAGCAGTCAAAACAGCCCGCCTCATCAGCTGGCAGTAGAAGGCCTGCGAGCGGAGTTAAAAAAACGAAAGTTGGTCAGTGAGGTTCTTGGATTTCAACTTGATGGGAGTGAGGAGCAGGAACAGGATATTATTGATACCATCCGTAAGCGCGGCGTCAAAATGATTTTCACTTTTGGATATACGGCTACCCGTATCGCAACTCAACAATTCTCCGACCGCCCTATTGTTGCCGGTCTTATTTATCATACGGGTAGTCTTGGTGATTCCGATAACGCAACAGGAGTCATTCTGCAGCATTCAGCATTGACCCAGTTACAATGGTTACAAAAATTTTTACCTAAATCCAAGAGCATAGGCATAATTTACAGCCCCGCTGAAAATAAAGCCTGGGCATTGAGTGCCGGTATGATGGCGCAGGCTTTGAATATCGAATTAATTGGTGCCGAAGTGACAAGCCCTACGGATTTACCGACAGCACTGAAGATGGTTGGCCGTCGTGTTGATGTATTGTGGGGGGTTCCCGATCGGGTTCTTTCATCTCCTCAGGCCATGAAGGCTGTTTTATTAGCATCATTTCGTAATCGTATTCCCGTAGTTGGCCCGTCTCCTGAGTGGGTAAGGGCGGGTGCGCTCTATTCGCTGGACTGGGACTATAACGATCTGGGTCGTCAATGTGCGGATATTGCAGCACGGTTGTTTAAAGGTGTGCCCATTAGCGCCATCCCTCCTTTAAGACCACGAAAACTTGTTTATTCGCTTAATCTTAAGACCGCTAAACATATGCAAATCAAGATTTCGCATGAAATGATTGAAGGTGCCCGCCTTCTAATTGAACCAGGTGTGGAAAAGAAAAAATAATGAACAGGGCATGGCATACAAGTCTTTCGACGAAGTTTAATCTTCTCTCGATTTCGTTAATTATTTTAACGGCATCAGGTATCGCTGCGTTTGTCATTCGCCAGGAATTGTCGAGTAGTTATGCTGCGCTTGTACATCAAGGTACAGAATTGGCAAGTATGGTTGCCAATGCCAGTGAGTATGGGGTGTTTGTCGAAGACTTTGATGCTCTGCGAAAAATTGCGCAAGGTATGGACTTTGGTGCCATGGCTTATATTGCGATTCTGGATAAAGACAAGAACGTTCTCATTGAGGAAAAGGCTGGCCGTCCCCTTGAACTACCGACGCTTAGCAATGACGAACAATTGTTTGATAACCAAAGATCGGGTGTCAGTACATTCACCAATGTCATGGATCGGCAGGAATATATCAGCATTTTTTTTCCAATTCGAACCAGTCAGGACATTAATCCTGCCGATCTGATGATGGGTGTTGTTGGTGATGAGGTCTCATCTGAAACCATTGGTTATGTATGGCTTATTGTCAGTGAGCATGAAATGCGTGACTCTGTTAGTCAATTTTTATTGTCGACCATTCTTGTGACATTTGTTCTGGTACTGGTCGGTGTAGCACTAACCGTATTGTTGACGCGAAGAATTACTTCCCCGCTAGGTGTTTTGGTTGCCGCGACACATGATGTTGCTGAGGGACGACTGGATCAACATATAGAAATTACTACCAATGATGAACTGGGGGAACTGGCTGAGAGTTTCAATCGCATGGTGAAACGGTTACAGATTTTCCGCAGAGAAGTCGAGGACTACCAGGGAACTTTGGAACGACGTGTTGCTGAGCGTACCGAGGAACTTCAGCATGCCAAGGATAGTGCTGAGGAAGCGAGTCAGGCAAAGAGTGAGTTCCTTGCTACCATGAGCCATGAAATCCGTACCCCCATGAATGGTGTTTTGGGTATGACGGAATTGTTATTATCCAGTGAGTTGACTAATAAGCAGCGTCGTTTAGCCAGCACCGCGCATAATTCGGGCGAGAACCTACTCAATATCATTAATGATATTCTGGATTTTTCCAAAATCGAGGCGGGGAAACTGGTTCTGGAAGTTATCGATTTTGATTTGCGGGAGATTGTTGAAGAAGCTTGTGAATTATTGGCCAGCAAAGCACATGGGAAAGGTCTGGAACTCATATGTTTAGTCGCAGAAGATATACCTGTATGCGTGCAAGGTGATCCGGGACGTTTACGGCAAGTGCTGATTAACCTGATTGGTAATGCGATCAAATTTACCGAAACGGGTGAAGTGGTTGTGCAGGTGGCCTCATATAAAAGGCTGGGTGATTCAATTGAGTTCCATATCGAAGTCTGTGATACAGGTGTCGGTATCGAGTCAGATATCCAGGAACAGATATTTTCGGCCTTCACCCAGGCGGATGGCTCAACCTCGCGTCGTTATGGTGGTACCGGGCTGGGGCTTGCTATTAGTAAACAAATTACCCATTTAATGGGTGGTGATATTGGTATTGAGAGTGAAGTCAGAAAGGGCACCACTTTTTGGTTTACCGCAAAATTCAAATCACAACTGTGGGATAAACCTAAAGACATTATGGCCGCTCCTCTGAGTGGATTGAATGTATTGATATTTGATGGCAATGCGACAAGTCGCAAGTTTTTACATGTGCAGATGGATGCATGGGGTGCAAAAAGTCAGGGTGCTAAAAATGGCAAGCAGGTTCTGGATATGCTGCGTAAGGCGGAAGATGCTGAACCCTATACTGTGGCGCTGTTGGATACATCCAGCCCGGATGTGGATGTCATCGAGCTGGCCAAAACAATTAAAAATGACAAGTTGCTGGCCCATGTGGGGTTGATACTATTGAGCACTACGGAACAAGCACTGGATATTGAACAGATTCATAATGTTGGTATTGCAACAGTAGTGAATAAACCTGTTCGTCATAGAAAACTTTACAATAAATTGTTTGCTCTCAAAGAGGGTGTGTCCACATTGGAAGTGAGTAATGAAGAAGTGCGCAGTGGTTTAAAAGCAAACCAGAAGTTTGATGGGCGTGTACTTATTGTGGAAGATAACCTGGTGAATCAGGCTGTTGTCGTTGGCATGTTAGAGCTTTTCGGTTGTGAAACAGAGACTGCCGATAATGGACGTGAAGCTGTTTCGCTAGTGGAGTCTGTTAATTATGATCTTATATTCATGGATGTCCATATGCCAAAAATGGATGGTTATGAAGCGACTCGTGTTATCAGGGGAATTGAGCAGAGTGGCGATTCTCCACGGGCAGTACCCATTGTTGCATTGACGGCAAATGCAATGGAGGGTGATGAGGAAAAATGTCTGGAAGCAGGAATGGATGGCTATTTGAGCAAACCCTTTAATCAGCAGCAGTTGGCCCACTTACTTTCATCCTGGTTAAAACCACGAGAGCTTCCTGCGTCTGAACTGACAGAGGCAACGCAAGCAACGACTGTCGTAGCTAAAGGAAAACAGAAAGCGGTTCGTTCAGTATCCATCGACCAAGCAGCTTTGGATAATATTCGGGAATTACAGAAGGAAGGGGAAGACAGTGTATTGTGTCGAATAGTTGATATGTATTTTGGCAATGCCGCTGAGTTGTTAATGAACCTGCGTGCTGCCATTGAAGCCTCTGATGCAGAGGCTGTGAGAATGGCAGCACATACGTTGAAGTCCAGTAGTGCAAATGTTGGGGCGGTTGCATTGAGTGCTCAATGTAAATTGTTGGAAAAAATTGCGCGCAAAGGAAACCTTGAGGATGCCGAAAGTATAGTTACTGAGTTGGAAAAGGAATTCAAGTCGGTGCGGAAGGCACTGGAAGCAGAGTGTATGGTGTGACCCCTGATGCTTTTTTCTTTTTGTTTGTATTGTATTGTTCGGCCTTGAACTCAAGGCTATGAAAGCACTGTTTTTTATTTTTTTCGATATATGCCGGTTGCGAGCAGGCCCGCAAACATTACCTTCCTCCCCGTTTCTGCTCGGTCTAATGCTGGGCCTGCATTTCGTGCTTGGTGTTTTGTTGTCCATATTTGATATGACGATGCCCGACGCTTTACTGTTGGCTGCAAGTGGCACACTATTATTGCTTGTTTTTATTTATCTATTGCTGGCAGTCACAAAAAAGGGCTCGCGTTTTTTACAGACGGTTACTGCGGTAGCTGGTTGTGAAGTTTTACTGGGTGTTTTTATTTTGCCTGTGGTGGTTTGGTTTTACAGTGGGGCTGAACAGGTATTTGCAGGTTTATTGTCACTGTTGATTGTTTTTTGGAGTGTCGCCATTATGGCTCATATTCTGCGCCACGCTTTGGAAGTTTCTATCGCCACTGGTATTCCGTTGGCGATAGGTTACCTTATTACAGGATCCTGGGTGGCGAATCTGTTTTCTAGCTAGAAAAGTTTTTATCTAAGGGTGTATTTTAATTAGCTAATATCTTAACTGACAAAAGCATCACCTTTTATTTTTGATTTTTATCGGTATTTTAGCCTATGCATATTCATATTCTTGGTATTTGTGGCACATTTATGGGTGGTGTTGCACTTCTGGCGCGGGCATTGGGGCACGAAGTAAGCGGCCAGGACACACATGTATATCCACCTATGAGTACCCAGTTGCAACAGGCCGGTATATGTCTAAGCGAGGGATTTAGACCAGAAGATATTCCCTCCTCAGCCGATCTTATTGTAGTGGGTAATGCCCTTTCTCGGGGAAATCCGGCGATTGAATATGTTTTGAATCAGGGGTTGGCCTATACCTCTGGTCCCCAGTGGTTATCTGAACACGTACTCCGGGCACAAAATGTAGCCGGTAGTGATAAAGGTTGTTGGGTGTTGGCTGTGGCGGGTACTCATGGCAAGACGACGACTGCCAGTATGCTTGCATGGATACTGGAATATGCAGGTATGTCTCCCGGTTTTCTTATAGGCGGGATCCCTAATAATTTTTCTGTCTCAGCCCGAGCCGGTAATACACCTTTTTTTGTAGTTGAGGCAGATGAATATGACACGGCCTTTTTTGATAAACGATCAAAGTTCATCCACTACCACCCTCAGACCTTGATACTGAACAATCTCGAATTTGATCACGCTGATATTTTTGCTGATCTGGATGCCATCAAGCAACAATTTCAT
>DAOWII010000091.1 GCA_030640985.1 Chromatiales bacterium | reverse complement strand
TCATCAGCCGGGCACCTGCACAACCGAATAGGACGGATCCCGGTTTTGAGAAAGTACAGACCGCAATCCTCGCTACCAATCAGACCGCTCGTGAGGCTGTCGCTGAGGCAGGCCGATCCATGGGCCTGGCAGTCCATATTCATGACGCCCTTTTGCTGGGTGATGCCATTGAGACAGGCATACAGCTAGCACAGCAGTTACGCGAGGCTGCTTCCGGCCTGCATATCTGGGGAGGGGAAACGACCTGTAAATTGCCCCCTGAGCCAGGTCGCGGTGGTCGTTGCCAGGCTCTGGCGTTGGCGATGGCCAGGGAGTTAGCCACTTGTGATGATGTCACGGTATTGGCTGTGGGCACCGATGGAACAGATGGTCCTGGCGATGATGCCGGCGCCCTTATCGACGGTGGCACACTGGTACGAGGTGAGCAGGAAGGTTTCTCTGCCACCGATTCGCTTGCCCGCGCTGATTCGGGCAGCTTTCTCGAAGCCAGTGGCGATCTTGTCCAGACCGGACCCACCGGTAGTAATGTTATGGATCTTGTTCTGATACTTAAGTTGTAGACCCACCCTAACCCCCCTAATGCCTGCAACAGGCAGCATATCTAGACAAAACTGCTATGGTTATACCAAGTGAGACTCGCTCCGAGGCTCATTCAAAGTCATTATTAGAAAAGAATAACTCAGGAAATATCTGGTGAAAATTCTTGTTGTTGAAGACAGTCCTACAGTTCGGCATTCACTGAAAATGTCGCTGGTGCCCGCCAACCATACGGTAGATTTTGCTGAAAATGGTGAAGCTGCGCTTGTTTACCTAGGTGTGAATTCGGTTGACCTCATATTGATGGATGTAGAAATGTCGGGCATGAACGGCTTTGAATTGGCGCGGCTCTACCGGCACTTACATGGGGATGATTGGGTTCCCATCATTTTTCTAAGCGGCAACGCTGATGATGAACATATCCTGGAGGGTATTAAGGCAGGTGGGGACGCCTATTTAAATAAAGAGGCAAGTCCGATTCATCTGATGGCACAAATCACCGCCATGGAGCGCATCGCAAAAATGCGCCATCAACTCCACAGTAGCAACCGTAAAATTGAGATGCTATTGCAGGCCGCACCCGATGGCATTATCTCCATCTCTGAACGGGGCATTATTCAATCTATAAATTCCGCCATGGAGAGAATATCGGGTTACCGTAGCGATGAACTCATGGAAAGCCCTTTTACCCTTTTATTACCGGAATCCCTCAGGGGTGATTACCAGCAAGACTTCTGGCGCTATATTCGTGGCGAGGAAGTTAAATTGCTGGGTATGACAATGGAACTGGAGGGTCAGCGAAAAAATGGCGAAAGCTATCCCATAGAATTGTCCATCGGTGAAGTTAATGAACCAGATACTCATCTGTTTATGGTGATCCTGCGGGACATCACCGAGCGCAAGCAGGCAGGGGAAAAATTAGAGCAGGCCCAGCAGGAGTTGCTGGAGGCCAATGTAAGGCTGGAACAATTGACCATTCTCGATGGATTGACTGGCATTGCAAACCGTCGCTATTTTGATATCTCCATGGAGCGGGAATTCGGTGTCGCGAAACGAGAAAACACAACGCTGGGTCTGATTATGTGTGACATCGATCTATTTAAGACCTATAACGATACCCTGGGCCATGTGGCTGGCGATGAATGCATTAAACAGGTAGCCGAGGCGATACAGAATTCCGTTCGTAGACCTGCGGATGTTGCTGCCCGTTACGGGGGCGAAGAGTTTGCCATTATTCTGCCGCGAACAGCGCTCTCTGGTGCCCTGGCAATGGCCAAGAATATTCAGGAGGCAATCCACGAAAAAAATATTCCCTGCGCCACCGCAGAGGTCGATGATCGAGTTACCGTGAGTCTGGGTGTTTGTTGTATTAACCCGGAGGGAGGTGACACCATTCCTGACTTCATTAAGCTTGCAGACAAGGCGCTTTATCAGGCCAAGGAAAATGGCCGTAACCGTATTGAATATGTCTCTGACAAACGTAAAGGTGATGACGATGAAGTCGCTGCTTCAGAAGGATTGACTATGTGATTCACATACATACCCGCAGGTAAAGGGTATGGCCCCCTTTACCTGCCTGGTTTGTTAAACTACCCGCCATGCAAGACCAAAACCTTTTCATCTCAGCCAAACAATGCCTTGATAGCTGTGATCCTGACACCAAAGCCGCACTGACTCATCAAACGGTACAGGCATGGCGGGACGGACACCTGTCACTGACCGAGTCCGCTCCACCGGAGCCCATCGGCGAACCGGGGCGGCCGGAAAAGCCGCTGATGGTCATGCCGCGTAAGTTGCCCCGGCGCAAACCCAATAGCATTGAAGGACGGGCTGTTCTGTTTCATGCCCTGACCCACATAGAATTCAATGCTATCAACCTGGGGCTGGATGCGGTCTATCGTTTCCGTGATATGCCTGAAGACTTTTATAGTGACTGGTTGCAGGTGGCCGATGAAGAGGCCTCACATTTTACGATGTTGCGTGATCATCTCCTTGCCCTGGGCCATGACTACGGGGATTTTCCTGCCCACAACGGCCTGTGGGAGATGGCACAAAAGACGGCCCATGATGTGATGGTGCGCATGGCCCTGGTACCACGTTGTCTGGAGGCCCGTGGACTGGATGTCAGCCCAGGTATTAAAGCCAAATTGCAGCAAAATGGTGACGAAGAGGGTGCTGCTTTACTGGATATTATCCTGCAGGATGAGATCGGCCATGTGGCTATTGGTAATCGCTGGTTTAATTACTTGTGTGAACAACGAAAGCTTGAGCCTATGCCTACCTTTGAGCAACTTATTAACAAGTACATGAAGGGACAATTGCGCGGCCCCTTTCATATGGATGCACGGCGGGCAGCAGGGTTCAGTGAAGAGGAATTAACTTACCTTGAAGGGATAGGTTAAATTTAGGCAAAAAAAGCCCTGAAAGACAGGATGAGCCCCGTTGCCGGGGTTTATCCTGTTTTCCAGAGCTGAAAATATTACTTAATAAATCGAGGTTTGCCTGGAGCGATTAAGCGTTTGCTCCGTGAGAGCGGGGCTGTTTGCGTTTGAAGCTGACATTTGGTTTACGTTTCGGGCCTGCACTGTTGCCATTGCCGCCTTTTCCGTTACCACCACCTTTACTGAAACTACGACCACCTGGTTTGCCTTTGCCTTTATAAGGACGCTTTTTTCCACCGGGTGCGCTGCCGGGGGCAGGAGCCGGACGTTTTGGTTCAAGACCCTCGATAACATCACGGTCTACTTTTGAACCTGTCAGACGTTCGATGCGTGAAAGGTGTTGCCAATCCTGTGGGCCTACCAGAGATACCGCTGTACCTAAGGCTCCGGCACGTCCGGTACGACCGATACGGTGAATATAATCTTCCGCGACCATGGGC
>DAOWII010000149.1 GCA_030640985.1 Chromatiales bacterium | reverse complement strand
CAGGAACAAAAAAATGCCTAGTGATATAAATGATTTACTTGATCGACCTGAATCTTCCTTAAAGCCATCAAGCATGGCTCGCACAAGATTCTCACGGTGCACATAGCTTTCAACAATGACACCTCCGACATGAAAACCAACTAGCACGATCATCATCCATGCGATATACATATGTACATCATGGACAAATACACCTACAGGGATGCTAATTAGCCCTTTCATCGGTCCCTGACCTTCTTCACCACCAAGTACAACCAGACCCGTCAGACAGAGTAATGCCGTCAATACAAACAACAGGAATATTGCCCAACTGCCTGCGGGATTATGCCCAAGGTAGCGCTGAGGTTTCCCCGCCACCACCGTCCGCACATAAGAGAACGCCTGCTTTGGCCCAAAACTAAAACTACTAAACCGCGAATAAGCCCCGCCTACAACGCCCCAAACAAGCCTGAATATCAAAAGCCCTGCCATCACATAACCTGCATAGGTATGTGCATACAGGAGACGGTCACTTTCACTTGTTATCCAGCCGGCCAGAAATGCTGCTGCGAACATCCAGTGGAAGACCCGAAGAGGCAAGTCCCATATAAGCGTCTTGCGACTTTCGCTATTCATCGCCGCCATTCCCGGAGACACTTTTCTTTCCGCTAGCCATGGCCCTTGTCAGGTTCTCATTGTGCAAAGCGCTGCTGAGCATCACACCCAAAATATGGATAAAAACCATCAGCAAGGTTAAGTTTGAAAAAAACTCATGTATTTCTTCGAAAACCTCTTCCCAGAAATGGGATGCGGTGTGCAGGTTTGAAAATGGTCCTTCGCCCTCGTCAATGCCATAAAGTGTCATACCACTCAGGGTGGTTAGCAAAAGCAGAATCATCATAGTGACAACCATATAGCCCCCTGCTGGATTGTGCCCAAGGTAGCGTGTTGCCTGCAGCTTGAACAAGTCCTTAAGGTAGGCCTTAACAATTGCAGGTGAATAGACGAAATCACTGAAGCGTGCGTATTGACTTCCAATAATGCCCCATACAATACGAATGCACAGCAAGCCCAAAATAATATAACCTGCATTGGTATGCAACCATTCTATTTCGTCTCCACTTAGATAGGTAGCAATAAAAGACACCACCAGCGTCCAGTGAAAAATACGAACCAATGGATCCCAAACACGCACTTCTGTTGACATGAGTAATCCCTGTAACTTCTATTACATATACTCTAGCGAAAGGAGCTTAAAGGGCTCTTAACTTTTAATTAAGGGAGTATTAAATGAGAAAAAATAACTTAGGAATCTAAATTGTCCAGAAAGGCACACCTTGTTCTTCCAGAAATATTTTTGCCTGCTTACCCTGCAACATGGCAAATGTTGCCAACATACCTGCTTCCATGCAGTTTCCTGCGATCACTGTCACTGAATGCGGTGCATCTGCTACCGGCCAGCCAGTCGTCGGGTCGAGGATGTGGCTATAACGTACACCATCTTTTACAAGGAAACGGCGAGCATCACCACTGGTGGCGACCCCTCCCCGCCGAAGCTGAATTTGCCCTGAACTCAGCACACCGGAGGCACGAGGATCATCCAGGGCAATCACCCATGGTTCATCACCTTTGCGTGGACCTGTGACATAAATATCTCCACCGAAATTAACGACAAAATTTGTATCGGGTTCCTGTTGTAACGCTTCTTGTAACGCTTCCTGTAACAACAGGACAGTTCTATCAACCGCGTATTCCTTGCCAATACCACCAAGGTCAATTTCCATACCGTCCTGGAGTTGCAAGTTCGGTTGCTGCCAATAAAGCTTATCCCAACCGACACGGGCAAGCACTTGCTTTACTTGAGGAATATCGGGGATGTTGTCACTGCCGTCAAATCGCCATACTTCCCGCAATACTCCGGAAGTGATGTCAAACCGTCCTTCACTCAGCTCACAACAACGTTGTGCATAGTCCAGCAGACCAGCGGTTTCTTCATCCACACTGACAGCTTTACCTTTTGAGGTATTTATCTGGTGAACAATATTATCCTTACGATAGCGACTGAATTTTGCTTCGATCCGCCAGGCTTCATCGGCAGCAATCTGCAATAATCTTTTTGCCAACGCAGAGTCTTCTGTTTCCAGCAATATTTCACAGGGGCTGGCCATAGCCTGAAACCGGCCAACCCAGTAACCATCGGCCTGGATCAATTCCGTACTCTGGTTTATTGGAACCTGACTCATGGGAGAAAGCGGGCCTGGTTCATTAAAGAACGCAGGCCCATTTTATTAGAAGGTAGTGGAATAACTAAACTGAATAGTCGTCGCTTCAAGTTCCGCGTATAGATCCAGCTGTTGTTGAAAACCAATGGCATCGCTCGGATGGTCTTTACCCGACTGCACCATTTGTTCCAGACGCACACTGAACTCACTGTCCGACCCAACTTTTCGTCCATACTTGATACCCAGAGTAACTGAATCCATTTCGGCCAGCCGGGAATCGGCACTGGCATAAGTCGGAACAGAACCATTCACAAAACTGTGATTATAGAAGTCCGCACCGGATTGGGTATAGTAACGTACCCGAGGCCGTAAATAACTTTTTTCACCCAGTTCGTACCGATAGGCCAGATCAACAGTGTGTGATTTTATACCCCAGTCATCCTGGAAGTAACGATAAGAGAGGTGTAACACATCTTCCGACAGGTGATAAACCATTTTCCAGAATAGAACGTCACTACTGCGAGAGTCGGGACGTTTTTCGTAGAGATATTGCAGGGTGGCGCCGGTACCAGAATCCACCACACTCAAGATTTTATAAGGGTCATTGAGATAGCCACTACTCTCGGCATGCATGTAATTCAGTTGCATCAAGGTGCGACGATTAATGACCTGGGTAATACCAAACAGTACCGATGTACCCGTTTTACTTTCATCTCCAAGCACTTTTGCTGTAGCTACGGTTTGCCCCGCATCGGGCACCCCGCCTTCCGGGGAGATTAGATCATAATTAACACCCAGGCCTGCGGAAATCGTCGTCAGCCGATCGTTCAAATCCCAATTACGATTAGCACTCAGTGCGCCGGAAAAATAGTCCCGTTCTTTGGATATATCTGCGCTTAAGGTATCTCGTACAGTACGCGATGTAGATCGTTCCCAGTCAACACCCAAGGCCAGGCGCATGTCACGGAACTCCCACATGGGTGTTTCACCTGCTTGTGTTGTAAGCGTAGACTCTCCAGAAGGGCTGGTAAAAGTTTGAGCCGTGTTTGTGGGGCTAGCGCCATTGGGTGAGGCACCGGTCAAACTGTCATAGACCGCACGCAAGGTGATAAACTCATCTTCTCCTATCGCCTTCTTCGCCGTTGCTGTCGGTGCAATCACTTCAACCCGATCTTTTTCAGAATAAAACAGGATGGCCGTATCCAGCTCCCAACGATCATCATTGACTTCCGTTGCTTGTGTCTGTGAAACACCTGATAACAAGGTACATGTAGCAACTGCCAATGCATCACGAATCGATTGTTTCTTTTTTAGTTGCATCCACAGCCTCCACCACCAATGCCAGCACCACCGAAGGAAGACTCTTTACTGAAATAAATATGGGCATCCAGGGTTTCTTCCAGTGCATCAGGGACCAACTGCATTTTATCTTCCGCTAACAAATCACGGTCCCATGGCTTAACTGGCTCAATGGAGCAAGCAGTAAGAAAAAATATTAGTGCCAGAAAAATGACTGAGGGAGCTACTTTCAACATCATACCTATAGCCCACCTTCATTTAGCAGTTTCTGTATTTTTTCTTCCAGCACTTGCTTGTCCTTCTCACGAAAACCCAGGTGACGCTCCCTCAGGTGACCTTTATGATCGATAATATAGGAGGTTGGCATACCCCTTAATTTATACATATCGGCAACCTTACCTTCGGGATCGAAGGCAATGGTAAACGAAGGTTTCATGGCGCCCAGAAATTTATCGATGTATTCGGCTTTTTTGTCCAGATTAACCGCCAGCACAACCAGACCTTTATCTTTGTGGCGTTTTTGCAGTTCATCCATCCAGGGGAATGATTTACGACATGGTGTGCACCAGGAAGCCCAAAAATCCAGATAAACCACCTTACCTTTTAGACTTGCCAGGCTCACTTCACCAGCATCCGTGGGCAGGGAAAAATCAGGCGCCTGTTCTGCAGCCATCAATGGAGTACTGCCTACAAATATAAAAGCCAGTGATACAACGCTTAGCCATCTCGACATTTTCAAAACCCTCACCGGGGAAATTAGAGTTATTCGTAATATAATATAGAAAGGTTTTATGAAGGAATACTTAAGGAGGAACAATTAATCAGATACCTTTGCAATCCAGATAACAAAAAAGCCGACTACCCGGTAATGGATAGTCGGCTTTTCAACTTATAACGTTATTATCGTGCTCCGCAGGAGTTTCAGTCTTACTCGTCAGAAGTTTCAGACTTGCTGGCGGCCGCCTCTGCCATGGTCTTCAACTCACCACGCTGATAGAGCTCCAGTGTAATGTCACAACCGCCGATAAGCTCACCATTAATATACAACTGCGGGAAAGTGGGCCAGTTGGCAAAGCGCGGCAGATTCTCGAATATTTCCGGATCCATCAAGATATTCACGTAGGTGAACTCAACTTCGCATGCCTGTAGTGCCTGGGCAGCACGACTTGAAAATCCACATTGAGGGAGCTGGGGAGAACCCTTCATGTATAGTACGATGGGGTTTTCAGCGACCTGTTGGCCAATACGTTCTAGCACATCCATTAGTTTTACCTCTGATTACGATATTTTTAAAAGGGATTTACCCCTTACTTTAAAAGGGCCTTGTCCCTTGTTCTAAGAAGGGCCTGCCCATGAATATGGTGTCAAATGATTCAAATTCAATGATCTGTCCTAGGTTAAACGTTATCGACATTCAGCTGCAACCATAGCTCCAGCAGGGTTAAATGCCATAGTTTGCTGCCCTGTAGTTTGGTGTAATACTTTTCCGGCTCCGCCAGTAATTTGTTCACGTAGTCACGATTGAACAAACCTCGCTCCTTACAGGCACGGGAGTCAAGGATATCCTTCATGAATGAAAGGAAATCACCCCGCACATATTTCAAGGCAGGCATTGGGAAATAGCCCTTGGGCCGATCAATCACTTCCGCAGGGAGCAACTCACGGGCAATGGTCTTTAATACATGCTTGCCCCCCGAGCGCAGTTTAAGTTCGGGCGGCATTTTCATAGCCAGTTCCACCAGTTCGTGATCCAGGAAGGGGACTCGAGCCTCCAGTCCCCAGGCCATGGTCATGTTATCTACTCGCTTAACCGGATCATCCACGATCAACGTGGTGGTATCCATGCGCAATACACTATCGATAAAGCTATCGGTTCCAGGCTCAGCCAACATCTGCTCCACACGCAGCGAGGTGTGATCCTCACCCCGATAAGCGGGTGTAACCGTCTCCAGAAATTCCTCGTGGGAACGGTCAAAGTAGTGTTTGGAAAAACGCTCCAGATCAGAGCCCGTCTCGGCATCCATCAGTGGATACCAGAAATAGCCACCAAAGACTTCATCGGCCCCCTGCCCACTCTGCACTACCTTGACCTCTTGTGATACCTGTTCGGACAGTAAATAGAAAGCCACCGCATCCTGCGCGACCATGGGTTCCGCCATATGGCCAATGGCCTCAGGCAAACGCTTCAGCACCTGTTCATTGGGAATCGTATATTTGTGGTGTTGGGTCTTGTAATGCTCCACCACCAAATCTGAATACTCGAACTCACTGCCGCGCTCTTCCGGAACATCTTCAAAGCCCACGGAAAAGGTTCTAATGTCCTTAACACCCTGCTCTGCCAGCAAGGCCACCAACAGACTGGAGTCCAGGCCACCGGAGAGCAATACACCAACAGGCACATCGGCAATCTCCAGTCGCCGTTTAACCGACTTTCTCAGCGCCTCGTGGATGGTATCTACCCACTCAGTCTCGCTCATGGGTGTCTCAGGGCGTGTGGCATTAAGCTGCCAATAGCTCTGTTCTTTTATTTCGCCGTTAGCCTGCGCTGTTAGTGAAGTACCCGGAATCATTTTCTTAATACCATTAAGAATGGTGTGAGGAGCCGGGATCACCGCATGCAGGGTCAATTGGTGATGGAGTCCCACCGGATCGATGGAAGTGTCTACATCACCCGCCGCCAGCAAGGCCTGCGTATTGGAGGCAAAGCGTAGTTTACCCGCGGTCAATGAATAATAGAGAGGCTTAATGCCCAGACGATCCCGCGCCATAAAGAGCTGCTCGTGACTGGCATCCCAGATGGCAAATGCAAACATGCCATGCAGGCGCTCCACACACTGCTCGCCCCAGGCATGATAGGCCTTGAGTATCACTTCGGAGTCACCGTCGGAGAAAAAGTGATAGCCCTGCTGACTTAGCTCATCACGTAACTCACGATAGTTATAAATAGTACCGTTAAACACCAGCACCAAGCCCAACTCATCATCCACCATGGGCTGATTGGCGCGCTCGGACAAATCGATAATGGACAACCGTCGATGTCCCAATGCTACCGGACCATCGGAATAACGCCCTTCATTGTCCGGGCCTCGTGGAACCAATCGTCCCAACATCCGTCCGATGGCCCCCACCTCAGCCGGGCTTCCATCCAGGCGTAATTCACCACAAACTCCACACATATTATTTGTTTTCTGCCATTGTCTCGTTGTAAGTGTTAATAAGAAGTTACTGAACTTATACAGTTAAAACTCTCGGTTCATCATAACCTGTATTGCTAGCAATATAGAAAGAGCAAGCCCGTTTAGCCTGTACCCCCTGAAGTTAAGGGTGCTTAAAGTCTGTATATAATCAATCGAGTGCTGCTATAAGCCGTTACAGACATTGAATTATCTATTGAAATAAAAGGGGCATTCTCTTATCCTATGCCTGACTAAACTAGTCAATAATACAGAATTCAACGCGGTTGAAAAAAAGGTTGCAGTAAAAGATCAAGACAAGCAGCAATAACAGGCCACACCAGCCTTCAATCAGTAAACACAATTTTTAATGTCCTTAATCTACGGAGTAATATAATGAACCCACTTAATTCCATTGTCGGAACCATCGTTTCTGGTTTTGTACTGGCTATCTTAATCGTGCTGGGACTTGGCACCGTAGTTGAAAGCACAGGCGTCAGCGTACTTGAAATCGAAGTCTGGTTGCACGTACTGGCCGGTGTGGTCTGGATTGGTCTGCTCTATTACTTCAACTTCGTACAGGTTCCCGGCGTAGGACAAGCCTTGGCTGAAGCCAATGACGGTGGCCCAGGACCTGCAGCCATCAACAAGTATGTGGCTCCACGTGCCCTTCTGTGGTTCCGTTGGGGTGCAGTTGCCACCTGGGTGACGGGTGTTGGCGCACTGCAGAACCTGATGCCTGGCGGGGCTGCGAAGGCATTCATGCTGGCACCTGGTATGGAAATTATCGGTGTTGGTGCATGGCTGGGTACTATCATGTTATTCAATGTATGGGTATTAATCTGGCCTAACCAGAAGAAGATTCTGGGCATCGTAGAAGCCAGTGCAGATGAGATCGCCAAGGCGAAAAAAGTAGCACTGATGGCCTCACGCACCAACACCCTACTTTCTATCCCCATGCTGATGTGTATGACCGGTCACATGCACGGTCTACCTTTCTAGGGAAACATGCTGCAGTACAGCATCGAGCCCGGCTAATGCCGGGCTTTTTTATTAAAAATACCCATATAAACCATAATGTTTATAGCGGCAGAAGTATTGCCATACCCTGTATTTGCTATTAAAATCAGGTTTATCACGGAACGGCAGACTCGATAGGGCCTGCCTTTTTGTTTTTATAGAGGTTTAATTCTATGTCGGGCACTTTGATGTCGACCTACTCCAGACTACCTGTCAGCTTTACCCGTGGCGAAGGTATCTGGTTGTGGGATCAGGCGGGCAAAAAATATATGGATGCGATCAGCGGTATAGCTGTCTGCAGTCTCGGTCACGCCCATCCGGCAGTAACCGAGGCCATATGCCAGCAAGCCGCTCAACTGGTGCATACCTCCAACCTGTATGGCATTCCCAAACAGGAGGAACTAGGACAGACCCTGTGCCAACTATCTGGCATGGATAAGGTTTTTTTCGCTAATTCCGGAGCCGAGGCAAACGAGGCTGCGATCAAACTGGCCCGCCTGTATGGCCACCGAAAAGGGTTAGAACAACCCAGCATCATTGTTGTGGAGCAGAGCTTCCATGGCCGCACCCTGGCAACCCTGAGTGCAACCGGTAACCGCAAGGTTCAGGCCGGTTTTGAACCACTTGTTAAAGGATTTATCCGGGTTCCCTATGATGATCTTGATGCCATACAGGCTGTCGCTAAAAGCAGTCCTGATGTAGTCGCTGTGTTGGTAGAGCCTATTCAGGGCGAAGGGGGTGTTCGGATTCCTGCTGATGGTTACCTGACTGGTTTGCGTGCTCTTTGTGATGAACACGACTGGCTGCTGATGCTGGATGAAATCCAGACGGGCATCGGCCGGACAGGAAAAATGTTTGCCTTCCAGCATGAAGCGATACAACCTGATGTGATAACCCTGGCCAAGGCCTTGGGCAATGGTGTGCCCATTGGCGCCTGTCTTGCCAAAGGAAAGGCTGCAGAATTATTCCAGCCTGGTAACCATGGCTCCACCTTTGGTGGCAATCCATTAGCCTGTAATGCAGGCCTGGCGGTATTAAATACGCTAAAAACAGACAATATCATTGAACATGCAGCTAAAATTGGCGAACAGATCCTATCTGATCTGAATGAGTCCCTCAGTGATATATCTGCTATCACCGAAATACGTGGCAAGGGCCTAATCATTGGCATCAAGCTGGATCGCCCTTGCGGGGAACTGGTGAAGCAGGCTCTGGAACAAGGTCTACTGATCAATGTAGCCGCAGAGCGGGTTATCCGCTTACTGCCCCCGTTGATCATCAGTGACGCAGAGGCAGGCCAACTGGTCGAGCAACTCAGTGCGTTGATCCGCAGCTTTGTCAGCGAAAGCGCTGCCGCATAAATATTACAGGCTAAGTCATGGCTATCCGTCACTTTCTCACCCTGCTGGATCTGAGTCAGGATGAATTGAATCAACTGATTCAACGCGCCATCCAACTCAAGGCTATGCAAAAACAGGGGGAAATTTACGAGCCCCTGAAAAACAAGGTCCTGGGGATGGTGTTTGAAAAATCTTCAACCCGGACCCGGGTCTCCTTTGAGACAGGCATGGCCCAGTTTGGTGGCCATGCAATATTTCT
>DAOWII010000038.1 GCA_030640985.1 Chromatiales bacterium | reverse complement strand
GCCATAATTATTTCTTTATGCGCTTTTTCCACCATAGAGCGCATTCCTTTTTGGCAGTCAAAACATACGCTTTATGAACATGCTGTTAATAATGCACCTAACTCCCTACGCGCCAATTATAATTATGCAAACGCATTATCTGGTCAGAATAAACATGAACTCGCAATTGAGTATTACTTAAAAGCATTGTCCCAGTCTCATTCAAAAACACCGTTACAGATGCATGCGAACATACACTATCGTATGGGGATTGCTCTCATTGCGACAGGTAAAACCAGTCGAGTAGAGGCTCATTTCCGTGAAGCCATGCGCATCAACACATTACACATCAGGGCAAGGTATGCATTATCACAGTTTTACATTAGCAGAATGGAGTATCAAAAGGCGCTTACTGAACTACAGGATCTGTTACAAGTTGACCCGACCTATGCGCGCGGCAATATTGAGATAGGCTCTCTTTATGGTTTTTTTGGAAGACCTGAGAGAGAGGCCTATCACTACCAAGAAGCCATTGCTCTTAACCCGGCTAAAGAATGGGTTTATCTAGAAATCGGAACGAAACTCTTTGAACAAAAAAAATATCAAGAAGCAATTTACCATTTTGACCAAGCACTTAAAATAAACCCCGATAATTCCATCACCTATATCAATATGAGCACCATTTATTACTTACAAAGTAATATCGTAATGGCGGAAAAATTCGTTCGTAAGGCCTTACAAATAGACCCTGACTATCAGCTAGCTCAGGAATGGTTAAAAACTATTTTAGGATTGAAATAACTTTCTCATTAATTTCGGATACAGCTAACTTATTATAATATGAATTATTAAAAGGAATAGTACCGAACAATGGTGCATGAATCTCTTCCTCAAGCGTTGCTATATTTTCATCTACACATACGGGACCTTGGCTGACCATATTTGCAACCCAACCCACAAGTCTCCCATCATGCTTATTGATACTCTCAACTGTTAGTAAGGCCTGATTCAGACAGCCTAGCTTTATCGCTACTACCAGAATGACTGGTAGATCAAGGGCCTTTGCCACATCCGCGATGTAAACACCCCCGCCTAAAGGAACTAGCCAACCACCAGCACCTTCGACCACGACATAGTCTGCCTGTGCAGATAAAGCTTGGTAGTGTTCGACTATTACATCCAGCTCTATCCTGCGTCCCGCTTTTTCAGCAGCGATATGGGGGGCAATAGCGGGCTCAAAGGCGTAGGGATTTAGTTGATCATAATCGGGGGGGGGTGAAGACTGATCCAATAGCATGCAGGCATCGTCATTACGCAATCCCTCCGGGGTTTGCTCACAGCCACTGGCTACCGGCTTCATACCAACCACAGTGTGACCTGCATCTTGTAGTACTTGCATCAAGCCAATACTGATAAGCGTTTTACCCACCCCCGTATCTGTGCCAGTGATAAATATGCCTTGTGCCATTATTTGATTATTTTTTAGTATGTGCCAAACTACTTCGCACCTGATCCAGAGACACCACCACAGTTCCATCATTATCTTTTTTCTGTTGTGGTGTAGCTTCTGGCACCCAGGCATGACCGTAGATCACTTCATAACTTGCCGGCAATACGCCTTCCTGACGAAATTTCTCATAAGCCTGAGTCACGGTTTCAAGACGCGCCTTTCCAGTGAGCCCACGTGGTCGACCGTCATTGACATTGTGTGCGCCCAATTGTTTCAAATCCCGGAACAATCCATTTATCTTGTCATAAGTCAGGGTAATTTCTTCAGCATCCATAACCACACCTTCGAACTGACTGCGAACCATGGCATCACCTACGTCATGCATGTCAATAAATCCGTTCACATGCACCTCACTATCAACCTCAGCCCATGCTGAGCGCAACTCTTTTAGAGTATCTGGGCCGAAGGTAGCAAACATTAACAATCCACCGGGTTTCAACACGCGTCGAAATTCACGGAAGGTTTGATCCAGGTCGCTACACCATTGCAAGGCAAGATTAGTAAACAGTAACTCACAACTGGCATCTGCCAACGGCAGCTGCTCCGCATCACCACAGACATAAGCCTGGGAGCTAAATGTACGTGCCCAGAAAGAATTTCTTTTTTGCGCCTGTTGCAACATACCGGGCGCTAAATCCAGAGAGACAACCCGTGCCTTCTTGTAACGTTTTGCAATGGCGCTACTACAATGCCCGGTACCGGAACCCACATCCAGTACACACTCCGGTTGCAGGCGCACATAGTCGAGACGTTCCAGCAAACGATCTCCAATTTCCCGCTGTAATACAGCAACCTCATCATAGGTCGAAGCTGCCTTATCGAAAGATGCACGTACCCGCTTCTTATCTCGTTGGAATTCTTCTTCAGCCATCTAAAAACGCCTTTAACCCTTTCATGAATTCATCTGGATGTGACAAAAACGGGGCATGCCCCGCCCCTTTTATTTTCAGCAACTGCGCATCTGTCATCATAGCAACGGCTGCTTCAGCGGCCGCAACAGGAGCCAGCATGTCACGTTCACCATGTAACCACAGGGTAAGCTGAGGGATACCTGCCAACACTGCCCGCATATCTGTTTCAGACAATATTTTCAGGCCCGCATTTAATGCCTCCAGCGCCGGTTCACCATGGGTAAACAACTGCCTGCGCAAAACTTTTAACTCATCTCGGGCACTACTCGATCCCATGGACTGAATCGCAAGAAAGCGGTTCAGCGTCGCCCGATAATCATTGGCCAGCTCTTCACTAAAGCCCTGCAACACTTCGGCCGTCATAGCATGGGGCCAATCCTCTGCCTGTTTAAATCGGGGTGTTGCCCCCACCAAAATCAGGCGCTGAATTTTAGCTCCCGAACTTGCGGCGGCCTGTGCCACTAATCCACCCAGTGACCAACCGATCCAGTTGGAATTAGCGGGTACAGCTGCTGATACCTCTGTCGCCAATTGCTGCAAACTATATTGTCCTTCTGACAAGGCGCTGCGACCATGGCCGGGCAGATCCACGCTATAGACTTCATAATCCTGCGCCAATGACTCTGCTGT
>DAOWII010000175.1 GCA_030640985.1 Chromatiales bacterium | reverse complement strand
GCCGCTGTGCACTGAAGAGTTCGAGGCCTTGCTGGAAAAGGATGTGAGCTATACGAGCGTGCTGGAAGTATAGGAGTAAAAGGGGACGTAGTAAAAGGGGACAGAGCGATTAAATATTGACCAGTTGTGAACCCTGCCGTATTAAGTTGTAAGCAATCTCAGGATGAGATTTAACTATGTTCTACATGACACTGGCAAAGGAGTTGCTATGCCAGGACGACCAAGGATGTATCTACCAGGCCACCCCTACCACCTCGTTCAACGAGGGAATAACCGCAAGCCTGTTTCATAGAGCAGGAAACGTCTATCTCCAACACGATGAAAGTGGTTGGCAGCCGCTACACCCAGTCTATTAACCGAGGTATAAACGAACGGGGACCTTATGGGAAGCTCGACACCGGTCTAGTCTGGTGCAGTCAGATAAGTACCTATTGTCATGTCATCGCTATATTGAATTAAATCCGGTTCGGGCGGCCATGGAGACCTGACCCCAATTCTTACGTTCTCCTTGTGATATTGAGTAGATGAACTTTGTGGCTTAATTTTATTTATTTATATATGCTTATCAAATGATTAAAAAACCACTAAATATAGTGCTGATCGGTGCGGGCATTATGAGTGCCACTTTAGGCGTTTTTCTTAGAAGGTTAATTCCTGACGCCAATATTTATATTTACGAACGCCTTGATAAGGTCGCTGCGGAAAGCTCTGATGCCTGGAACAACGCAGGGACGGGACATTCTGCTTTTTGTGAGCTTAATTACACTGAGTATGAAGATGGGAAGGTCGATATAAGTAAAGCGCTTGAAATAGCGAATGATTTTGAAATATCCAAACAACTTTGGGCACATCTAAAAGAGGAGGGTTGTATTCCATACGACATTCCATTCATTAATGATGTTCCGCACATGAGTTTCGTGTGGGGTGATGAGAATGTGGCGTTTCTGAAAAAACGTTACGAGGCTATGCGCACCGCTCCTATCTTCCAGGATATGCAGTATTCAATTGACCAGGAACAAATAACCGACTGGGTTCCTCTTGTTATGGAGGGGCGGATCAATGACGAGCCTTTAGCCGCGACGAAGATGGATATTGGTACTGATGTGAACTTCGGGGCGATCGCCAGAGGGATGATTGCTTATCTCGAGAAGAGCGACAATGCAGAGCTTCATCTTGGGCATGAAGTCAATGCTTTTACCAAACTATCGGATGGACGTTGGAAACTCGATATTGAAGATTGTCGCAATGAAGAGGTTAAAGAGGTATTCGCAGACCATGTATTTATTGGTGCGGGTGGTGGAACCATTCCGCTGCTGGATAAAACCGGTATTGAGGAGTCGCAGGGTTATGGAGGATTTCCGGTAAGCGGACATTTCCTTCGATGTACTAATCAGGATGTTATCCAAAGGCATACTGCGAAAGTCTATGGTAAAGCTGCTGTGGGCTCGCCTCCTATGTCGGTACCTCATCTTGATACACGCATCATTGACGACCAGCGCTCACTGGTTTTTGGCCCTTACGCTGGTTTTACTTCCAAGTTTTTAAAGAAAGGTTCTTTTCTGGACTTGCCGTTATCCATAGAAAAGCACAATGTCTGGGCGATGCTCGCTGCTGGTTTTCGTAATACGGATCTCGCCAGGTATCTGGTCAAACAAATTGTGCAATCGCCCGAGGAACGATTTGAGCAATTGCTTGCCTATTATCCCAATGCCAATATGGACGATTGGGAATTAACAACTGCGGGCCAACGAGTGCAGATTATTAAAAGAGATAAAGATGAAGGCGGGGTATTAAAGTTTGGTACGGAAATTGTTTGCGCTGCGGATAGAACAATAGCGGCATTACTGGGTGCTTCACCCGGGGCATCTACCTCAGTGTCGATAATGCTGGATGTGATAGGCCAAATGTTTCCTGAAGAAATCAAAACCACGGAATGGCAACAGACTATACAATCTATGATTCCTACCTATGGAACTTCACTGCTTGAAGATGGCACACTATGTCTGGAAACGAGAAAGCGAACCACTGAGATTTTGAAACTTGATCCTTCTTCTAACTAACCTTACCCATAGAAGAAAAATTAATATGTGTATCAGGCAGGAGTTTTAATGAATATCGGTACCCCCTTATCGGAATCTGCTACACGGGTGATGTTGCTTGGCGCTGGCGAACTGGGTAAAGAGGTTATCATTGCCTTGCAACGTCTGGGGGTTGAAGTTATTGCAGTAGACCGCTATGAAAATGCTCCTGGCCACCAGGTGGCTCACCGGGCCCATGTCATTGATATGACCGATGGCGCTGCCTTGCGCGCTCTGGTGGAAGAGGAACGTCCCCATTTTATTGTTCCGGAAATAGAGGCCATTGCCACTGATATGCTGGCGCAGATCGAAAGCGATGGTTTGGCCACGGTGGTCCCCTCTGCTCGGGCGACACAGCTCACCATGAACCGTGAAGGTATTCGCCGACTGGCTGCTGAGGAACTAGACCTGCCTACCTCGTCCTATGCCTTTGCCAGTAGTCTGGACGAGCTACGTGCAGCCATCGACAACGGGATAGGTTACCCCTGTTTTGTAAAGCCGGTGATGTCTTCATCGGGCAAGGGCCAGTCGCGATTGGAGGGGCCGGATGATGTGGCACCCGCCTGGGAGTTTGCCCTCAGTGGTGGCCGGGTCAAACAGTTGCGTATAATTGTAGAAGGGCTGGTAGATTTTGATTATGAAATTACTTTGCTCACTGTGCGTGCCAAAAAATCGAATGGTGAGATGGAAACCCGGTTCTGTGCACCGGTGGGACATGTGCAGCAGGCAGGTGATTATGTGGAATCATGGCAACCCCAGCCAATGCCGGGCAGTGTACTGGTGGAGTCCCGCCGTATTGCCGCCAGGGTAACTGAGGCCTTGGGAGGCTGCGGTTTGTTTGGTGTTGAGTTGTTTATTAAGGGTGAGCAGGTGTTGTTCAGCGAAGTAAGCCCCCGTCCCCATGATACCGGACTGGTGACTCTGATGACTCAGTGGCAGAGTGAATTTGAACTACATGCGCGTGCCATCCTTGGCTTGCCGGTGGATGCCCGTCTGCGCAATGCCGGCGCCAGTGCGGTGATTTATGGCGGGATGGATGCGACTTCTATCCAGTATACGGATATTGAACAGGCGCTTGCGGTTCCGGGAACAGATTTGCGCTTGTTCGGAAAGCCCGAATCTTTCGTTAAACGCCGCATGGGAGTGGCGCTAGCGAGAGGGGAGGATGTCGATGAAGCTCGTGAGCGAGCGCGGATGGCTGCATCACGGGTGAAACCGACTCAATAATCAGCAGCTAAGCAATTATTATTGTAACGGTTCTTTTATGTTGTACGTGTTATCTGGGGGAGAGAAAGAGTGGCTGTGAAATATTTCAAACGATTTAATGCATCGTTGGATAAAGGTTTAGCTAAGGCAGTTTTTGATCATGTACGAAACTATATGATGTGTGCGCTTCTTCTGGCGATCGGGGTGACCTGGTCTGATGAAGGTGCGAGCTTGTTATTTGAAGTAATCCCAACCAGTTACTCTGGATTAAGTCTTATTATACTTTCGTTTATTCTCTTCTGTTTAAATCTTTATGATGGCGTCAGGGAAATATCGAAGTCCAGATATCACACAGCATTAACAGTAGGACTGGTTGTTTTATATATAGCGATGTCTGTTGTTGTGATTGAGCTTGCATCGAGTTTCCGCGCATCATTGCAATTTTCATGAGTAATAGACAAAGGCCATAATAGTGTATGGGCAATCCTGGTTTCATAACTAAACCAGGAGCAATTAAAGACTTTCCCGGAACATTGGCAATATTTGGTATATCTTGGCGCTCTCTTAACTCACGATGGTGGGTTGCAGAAAACACTTGAGAGAGCGATGTTAATAAGTGAACTAAAGAATTAATGCTGTAACCAAGGGTGCCTGATCGATTGCAGACATATACAATGAACTAATCTGTTACTGACCGAGATACATGATGTATACACCTGAAAAACTTATCAAGAAACACCCGGAGCTTACCCATACTGACATGGCAAAGGTGGTTTCGCACGTGCAAAGAAATAAAGGTGACTGGATAGTAAACGCTATCATGATTGAAGGTTGTGAGGTGCCGTTTAAATATATGCGTAAAGAACAATTTAAAAACCTGAAAGGGCAGCGAGTTAACCTGACCTATTATCCTGAAACTGAGTCAGTTGCAGGAATGGAGTTTGATTACATGAAAGTGGTGAGAATAAAAATCTCCTAGATTAAGCCCCCCCTTTTTGCCTGAGTCAAATATCCAGAGGGTAGCGTTACGGCAAGAATTAAAGAGGTAAGCACTTTTTTGATAGTCTCAATAATGGCGGCTGGCCATGGTTTCAGGCTGATGATAGTATTAATTTGATTTCCTGTGGTATCAAAACAAATGAAAAATTCAAAAGTCAGTATTGGCTTGT
>DAOWII010000145.1 GCA_030640985.1 Chromatiales bacterium | reverse complement strand
CCTGGAATGTTCTCAAGTAAGCAAACTTTAAACATTCCTGAAAAGCTTCCACCGGGAATGACCAGAGAGGCATTTATTGCAAAAGAGCGGCAGAAATTTATTGAAAAAATGCGCCTGGAAATGATGGCTCCGAGTTCACAAAATGGAAAGGTAGAATAGAGTTATCGCTTGTATCAATATAGTTACAAATAACTACGCCAATGTTCCGGGCGTTGATCACGGCAACCGTGGGGCAGGCGTTGGTAACGGTTGATATATACGTGCATGTTTTCCTTGCCGGGTTCTATACCCATATTGGCGCGCTGGGTCTCTTCGGTGTAGTAGTGCAGGGCTCTTTTCAATGCGGTGAGCAGGGTGCCATCCAGATGGAAGCCTAATTCCCTGAGTACAAATTCAATCTCTTCCAGGGTGATGTGGCGAATGTCATAGCTGACGGTGAGCTGTAAGGGATCAAGTGCTTCAATTTCAAGAATGCCTTGAAGTTCTTTGAGGCACTCGCTGGCAGGTAATGCAAAATCAGGTGTTGGCTTCTGGAATGAGCAGAAGTGAATCTCACGAAACTTTATCAGGCTGTCATCATATCCATCCATGGCTTAATCCTATTCCTGCTGCGAAAATTATCAAGCCTTTTTAGGTATTTTGCCACTGGCCAAGGACTAGCCTGTCTTGTCCCTGGAGGTCTTTACCGGTTGTAACATGATGATAAGAAAGACTTTCCAGTATGGAGCGGGCTTCTGGACCTTGATCATAACCATGCTCGATGAGTAACCAGCCTTCTGGATTCAGGTGTATTCGGCTCTCTCTGGCGATGGTTTCAATGGCGTCCAGACCCTGTTTTCCTGATGTGAGAGCGCTGCGTGGTTCGAAGCGCACATCCCCCTGTTGTAAATGGGGATCGGCCTCGGGAATATAAGGTGGATTGCTGATGATGAGTTCAAATTCTTGTTCTTTGAGTGGGGTCAGCCAGTCGCCCAGGCGAAACTCAATATTTTCCAGTCCCAGCCGTTTAGTGTTTTCTTTAGCAACAGTCAGCGCCGCTTCGGATTGGTCTGTGGCCAGCAACTGACAGTCTGGCCGCTCACTGGCAATGGCCAGGGCAATGGCGCCACTGCCGGTGCCCAGGTCAGCAATATTCCATCGCGCAGTGTCAGGGATTTTTTCCAGTGCCAGTTCCACCAGACGTTCAGTTTCAGGCCGTGGGATGAGGGTGTTGGCAGTAACGGCCAGTTGTAATGACCAGAATTCACGCCAGCCGGTGAGGTGGGCGATGGGCTCGCCGGTGGCCCGGCGTGTTAACAGGACCTGGTAGTCGGCCAGCTCTTCAGTGGAGACTGTCCGTTCGGGCCAGGCGCGCAGGTAGCTGCGGTCTTTCTTAAGTACATGAGCCAGCAACACCTCAGCATCCAGTCGGGCGCTTTCATGGATATCTGCAAGCTGTTGGGTCGCCTGATTTAGGAGTTGTTCGATGGACGGCATGGTTGTGTTTGCAAAGCCGCTGTCTCTTACTCACTCAATGTTGCAAGTAAGTCGGCCTGGTGTTCATTTATCAGGGGGGCGATTACCTGCTCCAGCCCACCGGTCATGATTTCATCCAGCTTGTATAAGGTGAGGTTGATGCGATGATCGGTGACGCGACCTTGCGGATAGTTGTAGGTACGAATCCGTTCGGAACGATCGCCACTGCCTACTTGCAGGCGGCGGGTTTCGGCCTGTTCGGCCTGCTGCTTTTCCTGCTCCGCTGTGTACATGCGTGATTGCAGCACCGACATAGCACGGGCGCGATTCTTGTGCTGAGAGCGCTCATCCTGACACTCCACCACAATGCCCGTGGGCAGGTGGGTGATACGAATGGCGGAGTCGGTCTTGTTGACGTGCTGCCCACCGGCACCTGAGGCGCGGAAGGTATCTACTTTCAGATCCGCTGGATTAATATCCACTTGTTCTACCTCGTCTATCTCGGGCATGATCGCCACGGTGCAGGCGGAGGTATGGATGCGCCCCTGAGATTCGGTTTCAGGCACCCGCTGTACCCGGTGGGCGCCAGACTCGAACTTGAGTTTGGAATAGGCACCCTGGCCGACGATACGGGCAATAACTTCTTTGTAGCCGCCATGATCACCCAGACTTTCGTTGAGTACTTCCACCTGCCAGCGTTGCTGTTCAGCATAACGGCTGTACATGCGGAACAAATCACCGACAAAGATGGCCGCCTCATCACCGCCGGTTCCGGCGCGGATTTCGAGAAAGATGTTTTTATCGTCGTTGGGATCTTTGGGCAGCAACAGCTTTTGCAGTTCCAGTGACAGGGTATCCAGTCGTGACTGGCCGTCCTTGATTTCTTCTTCGGCCATGGCGCGCATTTCGGCATCGCTGTCCTTGCGCATCTCTTCGGCACTTTCAATATCTTGCTGCGCACTCTGGTAGTTATCGAAACAGTTAACCACCGGGGTGATCTGTGCGTGTTCCATGGACAGTTCGCGGAAACGATTTTGATCCTTGATGGTATCGGGATCGGACAGCAGGGCATTAAGCTCCTGCAGCCGCTCGGAGATGTTCTCCAGTTTACTGCGGATAGAGGCTTTCACGTTAGTTGGGACGACTTACTTGTTTGGATTGTCGAGGTCAAATAATTCCCGAGCGGATTCCAGCAGTGAGAGCCGACCATCGTAAGCCGCCTGTTTCATCTGGGTGCTCGGGGCATGGGTCAGTTTATTGGTAAGCAGGCGCGCCATCTCTTCGGCCACTTGCTGAGGGTCTTTACCGGAAGCCAGTTGGCGCTGGGCCGTTTCCAGTGCCTGAGTACGAATGGTTTCGGCACTTTCCCGGTAAGCACGGATGGTATCCACCGCGTCCAGGGAGCGCAGCCAGCCCATGAAGTGAGTCACCTGGGTATCAATGATTTCTTCGGCCTGTTTGGCGGCTTCCTGGCGGGATTTTAGATTTTCCTGAATGATTTCCTGCAGGTCATCCACCGTATAGAGATAGACATCATCCAGCTCACTGACTTCTGCTTCAATATCTCGTGGTACGGCGATATCTACCATCAGCATCGGGCGGTGCTTGCGCGCCTTGATGGCCGTTTCAGCCATGCCCTTACCAACAATAGGCAGGGGGCTGGCAGTGGAAGATATCACAATATCTGCCTCGGCCAGATGGGCCGGGATTTCGCTCAGGGAGATGCCAAAGCCATCAAACTCGCTTGCCAGTTTATGGGCATTGTCCACCGTACGGTTGGCAACAATGATGCGGCCAATACCGCTCTCTTTGAGATGACGGGCAACCAGTTCGATGGTCTCGCCCGCGCCGATGAGCAGGGCGGTGTGTTTTTCCAGGTCACTGAAAATCTGTTTGGACAGACTGACTGCCGCAAAGGCCACCGAGACAGCACTGGCACCGATGGCGGTATCGGTGCGCACCTGTTTGGCCACCGAGAAAGTATGCTGGAACAATTGGTTCAATTGACGACCGATAACCCCCACATCATGGGCGCTGGAGTAGGCCTGTTTCATCTGCCCCAGGATTTGCGGCTCACCCAGTACCAGGGAATCCAGGCCGCTGGCAACCCGCAGCATATGGCGCACCGCGGATTGATCCGGGTAGGTAAAGACATAGGGCTTGAGATCGGACTCTGATAAATGGTGATAACGGCGGAACCAATCCAGGACTACGGAGTCATCTTCAGTATCCAGTCCGCAATAGAGTTCGGTACGGTTACAGGTAGAAAGGATGGCGCCTTCGCGGATGTTGTCGTTGGCGCAAAGATCCTGCAGCGCCTCGGACAGGGTCTCGGGTGCGAAGGCAACTTTTTCCCGGATATCTACGGGAGCCGTTTTGTGATTAATACCAAATGCTAACAGTGTCATATTGAATACAGGGTCTTAACCAAACTTGTAATTCTGAGGGATGCCCCCATTCAATATCAAGTATAGCTAGTGTTTAAATCAGTAAAAAGTCTAAATTAGTAGTATATCTGGAGTATAGTTGGACATAAAAATAACATGATTAAGCTACTCATTCGCGATTATTTTAACGGAGCAACGATTTAATGAGGCATCGTTTATTGAAATTATTGGCCTTTATCCCTCTTTTTCTCCTGGCGGCCTGTAGTTCGACGGGAGCAAATAAACCGGTAGCTGCGGGGCCGGAGCACCATTTTAAGTCGCTGATTTCCAGTCAATCCTTGCCTGATGTGGCACTGGAGCCTCACCTGTTATATGAACTGCTGTTGGCCGACATCGCCGGTCAACGCGGTGATTTGGCGCTATCGGCGCGTATTTATGCCGAGGTTGCCATTGAGACCCGCGACCCGCGTATTGCCAAGCAGGCTACTCGTGCGGCTGTTTATGGCGGTGATTATGAAATGGCGCTGGAGTTGGTTCAGCTTTGGGTAGAGTTGGCACCGGAGGATCCGGAAGGCCATCAAACTGCTGCTGCCCTGTTTATCCATGCCGGAGAGGTCGATCAGGCGGTTCTACACCTGGAGCATCTGTTGAGCAGCGCAGGTATCGATAGTCAGCATGGCTTCATGTTAGTGGCCAATATTCTCAGTCGGGAGAAAAATCGGTTGCGCGCCCTTGAGGTGCTGGAAAAACTGCTGGCCCCCCGGCCGAAAGATGTGAATGCCCTGTATGCTTATACCCACCTGGCATCATTGGTTGGTGAACTGGATAAGGCGCTGCTAACGGCAGAGCGCTTGGTGAAACTGGATCCCCATATGGTCAAGGCCTGGGTGCTGAAGGGCAATATTCTGCTCAAGCTGGGGCAAAATGAAAAAAGTCTGGAAAGTCTGAAGCAGGCGTTAAAACTGGACCCGAAGAGTGCCCGGGTACGTCTTTCCTATGCCCGTTTGCTGGTAGATGCCCGGCAATTGGCAAAGGCGCGGGAGCAATTCCGTATGGTGGCGAAACAAACGCCGGAAGATGCTGATGTGATTTATGCTCTGGCGGTGCTGGCGTTTCAGGCGGGAGACCTGGGTGAGGCCGAAGATCTTTATTTGTCCTTGCTCACCAATGGCCAGCAGCCGGTAGGGGTCATCTATGCCCTGGGACAGATTGCGGAGGCTAAACAACAATGGAAGGATGCCATTGAATGGTATTCCGCTATCAAGCCGGAGAGTAGTAAGTATCTGGATGCTCATTTGCAAATAGCGGGAATCATCCAGCAAACAGAAGGGGTGGAAGCGGCCCGCAGCTATTTCAGAACTATTCACCTGGAAGATTCGTCCCAGCAGAACGAGGTGTATCTTGCCGAGGGAGCGATGTTGTTCGAGAGTCGCCATTATGAGGAGTCCAAGGCTGTTTATGATCGGGCGTTAAAGGATTTTCCTGGTGATCATAATCTGCTCTATGCCCGTTCTATGGTGGCGGAAAAGCTTGACCTGCTCGAGTTGGTTGAGGCCGATTTGCGTCGCGTGTTACAAGATGATCCCGATAATGCCCAGGCACTAAATGCTTTGGGCTATACCCTGGCAGATCGTACCGAGCGCTATCAGGAGGCCTATGAGCTGATTAAGCGTGCTCTGGAACAGCATCCTGAGGATATCGCCATTATCGACAGCATGGGCTGGGCGCTGTATCGACTGGGCCGTCATGAGGAGGCTCTGGAATACCTGCGGCGTGCGGCAGCAAAACTCAATGACGGGGAAATCGCTGCGCATCTGGGTGAAGTCTTGTGGGTGTCGGGCAAGCGCAAGGAGGCCATAAGGGTATGGAACAAGGCATTTGAAGCCTCTCCGGAACATCTCAAACTCAAACAGGTTATCGAACGTTTCAACCCATGATTCGGTCGTTTTTTTTGCTTCTGCTTGGGCTGTTGTCAGGCTGTGCCACCATCTCGCATCCGCCAAGCGTTGATAAACAGCTTGCCTGGCAGCAACATCAGCAACGTCTGAGTGCGTTAACACAATGGCGCCTGACGGGGCGCATCGGTATTCAAACTGCAAAAGAGTCGCTTACCGCCAGTCTGGACTGGTCCCAGCAGCAGGAACATTATGAGATAAATATGGCGGGCCCCTTCGGCAGCGGCAGTCTGCGGCTTAGTGGGGATAATCAACAGGTTGAACTGGTTACCAGCAAGGACGAACAGTTATTTGCGACCGATCCGGAACAGCTGATCTATCAACAAACAGGTTTGCGTATACCTGTGGCAGCACTGCGTTACTGGGTGCTGGGCCTACCGGCACCGGGGCAGATCACGGGCCAGACGCTGGATGCCTTTGGCCGTCTGGCCAGCCTTAAGCAGCAAAATTGGGAAATCTACTTCCGCCGTTATATGCAACATGATGATCTGGCGCTGCCCGCCAAGGTCTTTGTGAATAATCATCATGCCAAAGTGCGGCTGGTGATTAAGCGCTGGGAGTTACAACCCGTTGAGACGGTATTTGGTTCTGAGGGAGCGATTCCTTCTGCTCGACTTGCTGGCGCGACTACCGGACATTGACGATGGTACGTTCCGCCGTAGATGACAAGGCTCCCTGGCCAGCACCGGCCAAGCTTAATCTCTTCCTGCACATCACCGGTCGTCGTGACGACGGCTATCATCTGTTACAGAGTGTATTTCAGTTCCTGGATTATGGTGATGAGCTGTTTTTCAATCTCCGTGAAGATGGTGAAATCCAGCGGCTTAATGCTTTGCCGGGCGTTCCAGCGGAACAGGATCTGGTGGTACGGGCGGCCCGATTGCTGCAATTAGAAACGGGCACCTCTCTGGGCGCGGATATCCGGGTGGATAAAAAGCTCCCCATGGGCGGTGGTCTGGGTGGTGGCAGTTCCGATGCCGCGACTACCCTGGTGGCCCTGAATCAGCTTTGGGCGCTGGGTCTGGATGTTAAACGATTGGCCGAGCTTGGGCTGGCTCTAGGGGCAGACGTGCCGGTATTTGTCCGTGGTCAGGCGGCCTGGGCCGAGGGGGTGGGGGAGACCCTGACTCCGGTCACTCTGGAAGAGCCCTGGTTTGTGGTCATTATTCCGCCGGTAAGTGTCTCAACCGCCGAGGTCTTTGGTGATTCGCAATTGACACGGGACTGCCCTCCCATCACAATACGCGACTTTCTCTCGGGTAGGGGGACAAATGTCTGTGAGCCGGTGGTGCGTGGACATTATCCTCAGGTGGCAGAAGCCCTGAACTGGTTAAGCCCGTTTGCCCCGGCCAGAATGACCGGCACGGGTGCTTGTGTGTTTGCCGCTTTCGGTAATGAAAGCCAGGCACGGGACGTAGTGAGTCAGTTACCCGAAGGATGGAATGGTTTTTTTGCCAAAGGGCGGAATCGTTCGCCACTACTTGATAGAATACCAACCTGTTGATTCAGGTGGGTACGGTTCGTTGAACGGACAACAGTTTATTGGAGCGTGGCCAAGTGGTAAGGCACCAGATTTTGATTCTGGGTATCGTAGGTTCGAATCCTACCGCTCCAGCCACTTTTTGTAGTTGAGAGTCTTAATTAACAGCACTACTTAACAGCACTTACTTAAAATACGGTTGAGCAAATGTTATTTGGGCGTGCACATAAAGATAACGGTGGGCCAATGGCCTCCGACATGATGATATTTACCGGTAATGCCAATGCGAAATTGGCTCAGGATATCGTCGGTCACCTGAATATGCCTTTGGGCAAGGCCGCATTAGGCCGCTTCAGTGACGGCGAAATTATGCTGGAGATTCTGGAGAATGTGCGCGGCAAGCACATCTTCATTGTCCAGCCCACCTGTGCGCCGACCAATGACAACATCATGGAATTGATGGTAATGGTGGATGCCATGCGCCGCGCCTCGGCCGGGCGAGTCACTGCGGTGATTCCTTATTTTGGCTATGCCCGCCAGGATCGTCGCTCCCGTTCAGCGCGGGTACCGATCACCGCCAAAGTGGTGGCTAATATGTTGACCACGGTGGGTGTGGATAGAGTGCTGACCGTTGATTTGCATGCGGATCAGATCCAGGGTTTCTTTGATATCCCGGTGGACAATGTATATGCCTCACCGATATTGATGGGTGATATCTGGCGTCGGCAGAAGGATGATGATGTGATGGTGGTATCGCCCGATGTGGGTGGTGTGGTGCGGGCACGGGCACTGGCCAAGCAACTGGATGATGCGGATTTGGCGATCATCGACAAGCGTCGGCCCAAAGCTAATGTGGCCAAGGTTATGCATATCATCGGTGATGTAAAAGGGCGCGATTGTGTTTTGATCGACGATCTGGTGGATACCTCCGGGACCTTGTGCGAGGCAGCCAATGCTCTGAAAGATCACGGTGCCGCCAGTGTTCGGGCTTATATTACCCACCCGGTATTATCTGGCCCGGCCATTAAAAATATTGAAAACTCGCAGCTGGATGAGCTGGTGGTAACCGACACCATTCCACTCAGCGAAAAAGCCGCTGCCTGTTCACGCATACGCCAGCTCAGCATTGCTGAGATGTTGGCAGAGACTATCTCTCGCGTGAACAATGAACAGTCAGTCAGTTCTCTGTATATGGACTGACGACAAAAAGTTTTGCCTGCGGTGATTCACTGTGGGCATTAACCGTTACTGCTTTGGTCGCAAAAGCAGTACAGCAGACCACCCCAGGGTGGTTTGTCTATTTTGAAACATGAGTAGTTTTTATTTAGGAGCTAAAAAATGAGCAATGTTGATTTCGTAGTCAATGCCGAAATTCGTGACGATATGGGGAAAGGTGCGAGCCGCCGCCTGCGTCATGAAGGCAAAGTCCCTGCGGTTATCTATGGTACAGGTAAAGATCCTGTTTCCTTAACCCTGGTACATAAAGATTTATATCACCACCTGGAGAATGAGGCGTTTTATTCGCACATTCTCACCATTGATGTGGCGGGTAAGAAGGAGCAGGCAGTATTGAAAGATCTGCAGCGTCATCCTGCCAAACCGTTGATCCTGCACGCCGATTTCCTGCGTGTTAGCGCCAATGAAAAAATTCGTATGTCTGTACCACTACACTACATCGGTGAAGATGTAGCCCCCGGCGTAAAAATCGGTGGTGGCAAGGTCGGCCACAACATGAATGAAGTTGAAATCAGCTGTCTGCCGAAAGATCTGCCCGAGTTCATCGAAGTGGATATGTCTGCCGTTGAGCTGGATCAGTCAGTACACCTGTCGGATCTGAAACTGCCTACGGGTGTTGAGTCGGTTGAGTTGAGTCATGGTCCTGAGCATGATTTACCTGTTGCCAATATCTATACCCCTCGTGCCATTGTTGAAGAAGAAGTTGTTGCTGCTGAAGGTGAAGCTGTTGAAGGCGAAGCAGCTGCTGAAGGTGAAGCTGAAGGCGAAGGCAATAAAGAAGGCGAATAAAATATCCTTGTTCAGGGTATTTGCCCGCGCTGTCTGAGGTGCGGAATAGCTAAGGAGGCCGGCGTTCGTGTCGTGTATTGATCTCATTGCAGGTCTGGGGAATCCCGGAAGTGATTATGAGCAGACGCGCCACAACGCCGGTTTTTGGTTTGTGGAGGCCGTTGCCCGTGCCTACGGGGGGCAGTTCCGCAAAGAAGCCAAGTTCCAGGGTGAGATCTGCAAGATCCGTCTGGATGGCCATGAAATCTGGCTACTCAAGCCGATGAATTACATGAACCACAGTGGCCAGGCCGTTGCTGCCCTGTGTCGTTTTTACAAGATCCCCCTGGAACGTGTACTGGTTGCTCATGATGAGCTGGATGTCGACCCCGGTGGTGTTCGCCTCAAGAAAGGTGGCGGTCATGCGGGACATAATGGTCTGCGCGACATTATTGCCTGTACCGGTAATCGGGATTATCTGCGCCTGCGTCTGGGTATCGGTCATCCCGGTCAAAGCAGCCAGGTCTCCAACTATGTGTTGGGCCGGGCGGGCAAGGGCGAGCATGCGCAAATCGAACAGGCCATTGATGTGGCCGTAGATACGTTGCCAATGATCGTCGCCGGTGAGTTACAAAAGGCGATGAATACTTTACATAGCAAATAGTGAGGGAGCGTCTTAAAATTGTCTCTTTATTCCAATACGGCGTTGGATGGTTTTCTCCGATTCTCATTAACGAATCAGTTAACTCCGATTCTCGAAATCCATCCGCCTTGTCTTGAAATAAATATCCTGATTTTAAGATGCACCCACGCGGCAACAAGCTAAAAACTTTTATCTGAGGTTATCATGGGAATTAAATGCGGAATCGTCGGCCTGCCCAATGTAGGCAAGTCCACTCTATTCAATGCCTTGACCAAGGCAGGTATTCAGGCGGAAAACTATCCGTTCTGTACCATCGAACCCAATGTGGGTGTGGTGCCAATGCCCGATCCCCGGCTGGATGCACTGGCGGAAATCGTCAGTCCCGAGCGAGTGTTAGGCGCCACCATGGAATTTGTAGATATCGCAGGCCTGGTAGCCGGTGCCTCCAAAGGTGAAGGCCTGGGCAATAAATTTCTGGCTAATATCCGTGAGACTGATGCCATCGCCCACGTGGTGCGCTGCTTCGAAGACGAAAACGTCATCCATGTGGCAGGCAAAATCGATCCCCTGGGTGACATTGAGGTAATCAATACCGAATTGAACCTGGCGGATCTGGAATCGGTCGATAAGGGTATACACCGTGCCGCCAAGGCTGCCAAGGGCGGCGACAAGGACGCCAAGGCCAAGATGGCTCTGATGGAGCAGCTGAAAGAACATCTGGACGAGGGCAAGCCCGCCCGTAGTTTTGAGATGGACGAAGATCAGCAGGCACTCATCTACGATCTGCACCTGCTTACCATCAAACCGACCATGTACATCGCCAATGTGGCGGAAGATGGTTTTGAAAATAACCCCTATCTGGAACAAGTAACGAAACTGGCCAAAGAAGAAGCCGCTGAGGTGGTCGCAGTATGTGCTTCCATCGAGGCCGAGCTGGTGGATCTGGATGACGAAGAGGTCACTGCCTTCCTCGAAGAGATGGGACTGGATGAGCCGGGCCTGAACCGCGTAATCCGCGCCGGTTATGCTCTGTTAGGCCTGCAGACCTATTTCACTGCCGGAGTAAAGGAAGTCCGTGCCTGGACCGTAAAGGTAGGCGCCAGCGCCCCCCAGGCCGCTGGTGTGATTCATACCGACTTCGAGAAAGGCTTCATCCGTGCCGAGGTGACCGGCTATGAGGATTACATCGCCTGTAAGGGCGAGCAGGGCGCTAAAGAAGCCGGAAAGCTCCGTCTGGAAGGAAAGGAATACATCGTTCAGGATGGCGACGTCATGCACTTCAGGTTTAATGTATAAGAAAAGTTGCGAGCTGTAAGTCGAAAACGACAGGGAAACAGACAAAATCACCCAAGGTGAGACTGAACGCTTGTTAGATGGGCATCAGGTAATGTAAAATCGCAGCCCTTTCGGGCATGTCACAGGCATGTCGCTAGAATTTGGCTATGTAGCTCAGTTGGTTAGAGCACAGCATTCATAATGCTGGGGTCGGTGGTTCAAGTCCACCCATAGCCACCATTTTCCACATTTTTTTATAACGTTAAGTCCCCGCCATATTTGGGCACCGACCCCTGCTTTTTATTTGCTGGGGCGGGGTTGTTAATGTGCTATCACACATTACCCTACGGGCGTACCAAAGTACGATCCCCTCGTTTCACTTGGTGATGCTGACGAGTTATCACCCGTCACCCTTCGGGCGTTTATGCCTGGAATATAGTTATACCTTCCAGGTGCACTGAAGTGCGGCCCATCTCGCAGGCTTGATGATCAAGTCCTCATAGCCACCATTTTTCTATCTCAATTCGGCTTAAAAGAATGCTGAATAACATTGGCAAGCCGTTGAAACCGGCAGTCTGTAAGTTGTGTTTTACGGCCTTGTGATTCGACATAACGGGTCATATTAGCATGGCTTGTCCGGCCAAATACTTGTATGAAAATGCTTTGACGTACTGTTCGGCACGAATACATACCAACGATCAGAATGAGGCTTAACCACCTGATTATAAATAAGTTTCAAGTAACGTCCCCAGAGGTTTTTAACAGGCCTGTCATTGATTGCCTTGCTTATGACCCTGTGATAGCCTCCATTCATGTAAGGTTTTCGCGGCGGATTCCTTCCGCTCAAAGGGTACTATGCAGAATGTGTGTTTACCCTACAAACCGACATTCTGTCTAACATACTGTTGGGCCACAAAGGAGAAAACATGAATCAAGTCATCATTCTCGTGACAACGTGCTTACTATTCGCTGCTGCTGCTCACGCCGGCGAGCAGTATCTGTGTACTGCTGACAGGGCATCTGGTTTCTCGTTCAATAAGGTCATGAAGGAATGGACGCATACGACCTTTAAGGCGAACTCAAAGTACGTAGTCTCCAAGCCCGAGGATGGCAGTTCTGCATTTGTCGTGCGTGAAATTGGTAATCCCTTTGTAACTGCATGGTGCAAGGATCCGTTCAGTGAGGCAGAGTTTTTGTTGTGCGAGGGAATAGGCGGTGATTTCAAGTTCAATCGCAAGAATGGACGATACATTTACGCCTATCTAATGGGTTACTTCAATGTCGTTCCCGACGTAAATAAAATTACCGATGAAACAAGTGATACACCATACGTGGAAATTGGCAAGTGTTCCCCGTTCTGAACATGGCCCAACAAGTCGCTCCAGCGGACGCTCGCAAGCTCGGCCGCTGAGCTTTGACGTTATGACTTATAGGAAGTGGCCGTGGATACTGAAAAAATAGGTAATTCAAAAATAGTAAACCTATTTTTCAAACCGGCAGGTTTTCTTATGGGAAGTAGGCTTAGAAAGAAGTTAATGCCTCCCGTTGAAATATTAAAAATAGCAGATATTCATCAAGGGCAAATAATATTGGAGGTAGGGTGTGGTACAGGTTTTTTTACAATACCAGCGGCAGAAATTGTAGGTAGTGAAGGATGTATTATCGCATTGGATGCCTCTTCTGGTTTTCTAGAAGAAGTGTCAAAAAGAGTTAAAGCGGCAGGCTTAAGTAATGTGCGCATTGTACAGAAAGACGCACTTAAAACAGAATTGGATAAAGAGAGTATTGATAAGGTTCTGTTATTCGGTGTTATTCCGTTCCCATTGTTACCGCTTGATAAGTTACTGCCAGAAATGCACCGCGTATTAAAGCCACAGGGAACAATGTCAGTATGGTTGTTTCCACCATTGGTGCATAATTGGGTTCCTAAGGCTATCGTCAATTCAAATCTGTTTACGTTTACTGGAGAAAGTCGAAATATTTATAATTTCGTGCGAATATAGCCAAAGGCATAACAAAATACTCCAGCCGAGGCCAAAAAAATCGCGCGGCTGAGTTTAATCGTTAGATGTAATTTATAGTTAAATATTTAGAGGCATATTAAAATGAAGCGCGGACTATTCTGTATAACTATGGTTTTATGTTTAATTAATAATGCTTATGGTACGGAATTAAAACCGCGTATATTAATACTTGGGGAATCCATGGAAAACGGAACGGCTTCATCGATAGGGATATACGCTGGGGCCAAGGACTTTATTTTCTACGGGGGGCTCAGCTTAAACTATATTACGTCGTCTGAAGTTATACAGCGTAACAATCGTAAAACCATTTATCCCATTTATTTTTTTGCAGGCCTTAAAGGGCCCTGGAGATTATCTCCCTATATTGAAGCAGGTGTGGATTTACCCGAAGCAATAATTGATGATCTAATTAACCATGAAAATGAAATGGAGGATCAGGAGGACTATTACTATTCCGGTGGACTTAAGTACTCGGCCACTGATAAGGTTTCTTTTTTGTTGTATGCCAAGAGGTATAATTTTAAATTCCGGGAAAATATTTTCTTACCGACATTTAAAGTCAGACCCCGTAGCTATGGGGTGGGAGTATTAATACAATTTTGACCAGGACAGGGCCAATATTACATCTAGCAAAAGGCTTAACCAGGCGTTATGTTCCAAAGGCGCTAAGCGAAATCGATCTGCAGGATAAAGCATGAATCACAAAATTCTCGATAAAAACAGCCAGGAAGAAGTAACAAGTCTTTTTGCGTCTGTTTTCACCTCATCTGAGGGAGAGAAAGAAGGGCGTCTGATTGGCAATCTTGCCTCTGAACTATCTTCAAGAATAGACAATCAAGAAATTATCTGTATCGGCACATATGAAAAAGAATCAATAATTGGAGCGATTTTCTTTACTCGTCTTCGATTTAATGAGGGCAATCAGGTTTACATGTTAGCTCCTGTTGCAGTTAGCACTAAGCATCAGGGGAAAGGCGTCGGACAGGCACTAATTAATTATGGTCTAAATGAGCTGAAAAAACGATCTGTCGCCGTAGTTATCACATATGGTGATCCATCTTTCTATTCCAAGGTAGGGTTTCAACCTCTCTCAGAAAATATCATCCAGGCTCCGCTGAAGCTTTCAATGCCAGAAGGTTGGCTAGGTCAGTCCTTAACGGAAGACCCAATTCCGACTGTCAATGACCGACCCACATGCGTTAAAGAATTCAATGATCCTACTTATTGGTAATTACGAGAACATAACAATGTGCTCAAGCAGGGACGCGAAAAAGCATCGCGCCCCTTAGCTTAGCGTTAGGCATAAGGAGAGACCGTGAAGATTTCAATTTTAACGTTCCTATCTGTTTTATTTTTTAGTACTTCAAACATTGCATATGCAGACGTAAAGCTTGAAAGTTACTTCGGTTTTACAACGACACTAGAAGATGGCTGGTTTGTTCTTAATCCAAACACCGTAGCAGCTATCAACTCAGGTGAAACCCTGGAGTCACTTGGGGTTTCAGATAAACCAGACAAGGAAGTTCTAAATTCAATAATGGAAGATATTAAATCTGGAAATGTCGAATTTTTCTATGATAAAAAATATTTTAATGAAGATTTTAAAAATAACATCAGCATTCAACTTGCCGCCCCACAAGTATTTGAGTCCGTTGAACATCTCCAAAGTGTAATGAAAGAACAGTGTGGCACTATCACAAAGGACCTCCAAGATATACTTAATGAGGAGCCTATTGTTCACTCGTGCAATGTATTACCATCGAATGGCTTCGCAGTTCTCCACCATGCTTATACGATACCCTCGCAGAACGTGGTCATAATCAACGAAAACGTTGTGATTAACAGTAAATTTTCAATGATTTTTGCAGGTGGCGGTATTAGTGATGGTGAAGGCATTAAGCGTTTAAGAAAAGCGCAAGAAACAATTGTGCATTCCTTCACTGAGTTCCTAAAGTCTCAACAAAAATGAGACGTATAATGCCTAACAAGGTGCTAAAGTATGTTGCGGCCCTTCGGGCCTCCACGGGACAGTCAAAGCTGCGCTTTGCCTGCCCCTTAGCACGGCATAGGAGTAAAATAAATGAATAAATATTTAGTTGTTGTATTAGTGTTTTGTGCGATTTCTATAGGGTACAGTAATAACGCCAGTGCACTTGACTACAGTGACCCTGAATCAGTATCACTGGTATTTCTTGATGCTATCAAGTATGGGTATTATGAAATAGTACCGTCAATTGTTTCCCCGGACTATCAGCTTCATTTCAAACCTGATGCCATTAAAAAGGCCCTAGGAAAGATGATGGTTCCCGATAATCCAGAGTTGAAAGTAAGCTACAAGAGAAATGGAAAGAAAGCAGAAGTATCAGTGGTTGGTACAAAAATTGAATTGAAACTTCAATTAATCGAGGGCAGATGGCTTCTCGAGCTTTAACTCCTAACAAAAAAACTTATGTCGTTCGCTTCGCTCACTGGGACGCTTCGCCGCGACGCGGCTCGCGCCCCATAGTTAAACGTTATGTTCCTATGATAAGGAGATAAATAAAATATATGATTGGAACGGGCTTACCAGAACTGATCATATTTGTGTCTTTGTACGCAATGGGCATTCCAGAAGCAATCATAATTTTAATAATTCTTTCACTGATTGCGCTTTCTTTTTGGCTTCCCATTCATTTAAGGAAAAAATACCCTAATAAATTAATTATTGGTTTGTCCCTTGCGATTGTGTTTATTCCCTTTGGTCAACTATACATTAAACAGGCAGCAATTTATTATGTTGTTTTATTGTCGTTTGCTCAAGTTGCTTTTTTTGTTTTTTCTGT
>DAOWII010000070.1 GCA_030640985.1 Chromatiales bacterium | reverse complement strand
ATGGGTCGAGAGCCACATCGGTCATCACCCCCAGCTCCGGAAACTCCTTTTTCAGGGCACGCACCGCACGCTGGGCAATGGCGTCAGGATTAAAAGCCTCTTCAGCAAACTCAGTCTTCTTTTCCTGAGGGGTGACCGGGAACAGGGCCACGACCGGCACACCCAGCTTCACCAGCTCTTCAGCTTCCTTGAGAAGCAGATCGATACTAAGCCGCTCCACGCCGGGCATGGATGGCACCGCCTCACGCTGGTTCTCCCCGTCCAGAATGAACATGGGGTAGATGAGGTCGTCCACGCTCAAACTGGACTCACGCATCATGCGGCGGGAGAAATCATCACGGCGCATACGGCGCATGCGAGTATGGGAAAAACTGCCACGAACGGTTTCAATCTTGCTCACTATTTCGACTCCTGAATATTCTTGGTTATTGACCACATATTAACTCTAATAGCTACAATTGGCACCTGTGTCTTAAGAGCGCTAAGTGATTATCGGCCCGAGGCTTTGCATAAAGACGGGCCTCCTACAGGTTCCTCGCCAGGAGCGCCATTTCGTAGTCGGCCTCAGGCAGGGGAATACGCACCTGATGACCACTGCCCGGCGCCACCTGCATGGCTTCGCCTCTAAGGTTTTCCATCTCTGTCACGATAACTTCACGATTACCACTGGGCAAAATCAGTTCCAGACTATCCCCCACAGAAAATTTATTTTTCACATTGATTTCCGCCTGACCCTTTTCCTTGTCATAGCCGACCACATCACCAACAAACTGCTGCTGATTACTCAAGGAATTTCCCTGCATGTAATTCTGGTGATCCTGAGTATGATGACGCTCGTAGAAGCCATCGGTATAGCCACGATTGGCCAAATTTTCCAGTTTACCCAGCAGGGCCATATCAAAACCACGACCGGCCACCGCATCATCAATGGCCTGACGGTATATCTGGGCGGTACGTGCCACGTAATAATAGGATTTGGTACGGCCTTCGATCTTGAGGGAGTCGACACCGATTTCCACCAGCCGGTTGATATGCTCCACCGCCCGCAAGTCCTTGGAGTTCATGATATAGGTGCCATGTTCATCTTCTTCGATGGGCATCAGCTCACCGGGGCGATTGGCCTCTTCCAGTAGATAAGTCTTATCGGCCTCTTCACGACGTGGCATATCGCCGCAAGCCCCAGGCGTTACCTTCTCTGGTTGCACAAGTACGGGCTGCGCCTGCTGAACAGGTTGAACGTCACCATTAACATCGGTGGTGGTATCAATAGTCTTGTAGTCCCAGCGGCAGGAATTGGTGCAAGAACCCTGGTTAGGATCCCTGTGATTAAAATACCCGGAGAGCAGGCAACGACCGGAATAGGCGATACACAAAGCCCCGTGGACAAACACCTCCAGCTCCATCTCCGGACACTGCTGGCGGATCTCCTCCACCTCATCCAGAGACAGTTCACGGGACAGGATTACTCGCTTGATGCCCAGCTGCTGCCAGAATTTCACTGTGGCGTAGTTCATGGTGTTGGCCTGCACCGACAGGTGAACAGGCAACTCCGGCCAACGCTCACGCACCAGCATGATCAGGCCGGGATCGGCCATAATCAACGCATCGGGCCCCAGCCCCACAATGGCCTCCATATCCGCCATATAGGTTTTTACCTTGGCATTGTGAGGCAACACATTGCTGGCCAGGAACAGCTGCTTACCCAGGGCATGGGCTTCATTAATACCGATCTCAAGGTTAGCCAGATCGAACTCATTATTGCGCACCCGCAGGCTATAACGGGGCATGCCGGCATACACAGCATCGGCGCCGTAGGCGAAAGCATAACGCATATTTTGCAGGGTACCGGCCGGGGCCAGTAATTCGGGGGATTTCATGGAAGCAGTCATTCAGGTAAAACGCCAAATTTCATATAGGGTCGGCTATTTTACTTGATCACGAAGGCTTTGTAACAGGACTCTGGATTACTTAATGCCTCTTAATGGGCTGATGTCTCTTGATTTGGTTATGCCTCAAAAAGCAAAAGGCCCCATACGGGGCCTCGTGCAAAGCTTCATGCGAAGCCTTCAACTCATCAGAAAGAACCAGCCTTCTGATTAGGGGCGATAAACAACATTAAGCTGAATAGAGTCAATGCTGTCGCGAGCCACATATTCAACACGGATATCCATGTTGTCAGAAAGACCATGACCATAACCTGCACCAAACATGAAGCCATCATCATCACCAAAGTCCATACCCAGACGACCGATAACCTTACCGGCATTGCCTACAGGCCAGCTAGCAACACCATTGACCCAAACTCCGGCACCACTAATACTACCCGCAGATGCTGTAGGAAATGGAGGCAAAGTTACAGTAATATCAAAATCGCCTGTATCCATATAACCCACTTCTACCGCAGTGGATGCGCCACCCAATTCAAAGCCCAGCGGTATACCTGCAAACACTTGGTACCCCATTGCATCATCAACATCTGAGCTACCACCAGGCCAAAAAGCAGCTACTGGGTCGCTATAATCAATTGAATTACTGCCCAAACCACCACCATAATAAAGCTGACTTGCATCAAAAGCTGCTGCCTGAGATGCGGCAAACATCAGACCCATACCAATAATTGCTTTTTTCATTCTTAAAAACTCCTGTTCATTAATATTGAAATATCCACACCAGACATCGCCAAACATAGTGCTGAACGAGCCCAGCAAAACCTAAGGGTATACCCCTACTCAGATACTGCCATATACCCTCTTGGAAAGTCTAGCCATTATTAGGTAGAATCCAGTGAGTATTGGTATGATTTACTGGTTTTCTAAGCAGGTTATGCAAAGCCCGTCACAGAATGCCGTGTACTCATGTATACATAATGGACACTAATAGACCAAAGAGGATAGTCATAAGTCATGAATAAATACAACCTGCTATCAACCCTGATTGCATTTTTCACCCTGGCCTTTGCCAGTAACGCCCTGGCGGCAAACTGGTGGGATATTGCCGAAAAACAATTTAACGATGATGAATACGAAAGAGTTATCAAAACAGTAAAGCCTCACTCCGATAATCTGACTGCATTGATGTTTATTACTTTCAGTAACCTGCAATTACATCAGTACACCGGCGGGAAGTCTTATCAGCAGGCCTTCAAAGACAAATTCAATGTCATTGTGGATAAGGCCAGCATCAAAAACCTGGATCGCATCCTCTATTTCGTTGACCTGGCAGATAAGCCTGCGGTTGTAAAAGAAGCACGCAAGCTGGCTAACGGCGTGTTCAAAAACCTTAATGCCATCGAAGATGTACCTAAACTGATCTCCTTCGCTAAATCCAATGATAAACAGGTGCGTAAAATGGCCGGCGCAGCGATCAAGCGCATCATCAAGTTTAAGCGTGATGTGGTAACTAAAGGTGGCACCCTACGCGCCAAGGACATCCGCGTGATGCAGGATCCCAAGCTGATCAAGGCCCTGTTGAATAATGTGTCTGAGTCCAATGCGGCCGCCACTCTGGTGCTGATTGAAGAACCGGTATTGAAATATACCTCCGGCAACCTGGAGCCCGTGGTGGTTAAACTGGAACAGAAGATCAGCAAGGCCGTTGCAAGTCGCCAAAAGAAGCACCCCAAGAGTAACTGGTACAGTGCTGTCGGCAAAAGACGCTAGACATAGCGATTTCAGTAAGACAAAAACGGCGCCATATGGCGCCGTTTTTTATGGGGCTCAATAAATAACTTTGTCCATATATTCCTGGAAAGACCCGGATTTGCAACTTATCCCCATAAAGCAGACCCTCAAGCCACTATAGCGTTATCATTAAGCGGTATAGTGATATACGCTACATCGGGTTTTTCAACATCCGCATAAAATCAGGCTAAGTATGTACAAACAACATCCAAACTCAGCTATTAAAACTCTTACCCTGTTGCTGCTGTTTTTTTCAGGTGCTGCAAACGCCTCGGAAAATGATCCAGCAATTCTTTTGCAGGATGTCTCCCGGCAATTATTCTCATCGCTTAAATCTGAACAACAGAATATCGAACAACGCCCCCAACGCCTGTTTGAACTGGTGAATGAAATTATTGGCCCTCACGTAAATTTCCCCCGTGTTTCCCGCTGGGTGCTGGGTAAACACTGGCACAAAGCAACGAGTAAGCAAAAAAAACGCTTCATGCTGGAGTTTCGTAGTTTGCTGATCCGCTTCTACACCTCAGCCTTGCTGGACGACCCCAAAGACTTGGATGAGCTGTTGCTCCATACAGACACTCTTATCCATTTCAAACCTGCCGCCGAAGATCGCGACAAAGATAAGATGCGAGTCCATGCTGAAGTTCACTTGCCTTCGGGAATGACTATCCCAATCATATTCCGCATGCATCGTTCAAAAAATGGAGAGTGGAAAATTGTTGATTTAACCGTGGATGGCATCAGCCTGGTGACCACCTATCGCAGCAGCTTTTCCACAGAGATCAGGCGTAAGGGTCTGGGAAAAATGCTGGCTAATCTCGCCGCACGAAATCGCCAACTTGTGAAAAGAACGAAAACAAAAAAACAGTAATCACTTTTGCCCACTCATAATCAATAGGGTAAAGTGCTCACCTCACCACTCCAGCAAAGCATTACACACACAAACCATGATTATTTTTCGTTTATTAGCCAATGGTCTAGCGCCACTCACTTTGCTCGGTGCCGTAAGCGCCTATTTTTTCCCCGAGCTATTTCTGCCTATTAAACACGGGTTCATGTGGATGTTTGCCGCCACCATGTTTGCCCTGGGCATTGTACTGAAGCCCGCCGACCTCAATGAAACCCTGAAGCGACCCAAAGCCATTGGGCTGGGCGTACTGACTCAATTCAGCATTATGCCTTTACTGGGTTTTGCTGCGGCCTGGTTTAGTGATTTGCCCCCGGCCCTGGCCCTGGGATTTATTATTGTGGGTTGCGCCCCCGGGGCCATGGCCAGTAACGTGATTGTCTATCTGGCCGGAGGTGCCGTCGCCTTTTCCATCGCACTGACTACCGTGGCCACCTTTCTTTCCCCCATGCTCACACCGCTATTGGTGAAACTACTGGGCAATGCCTATCTGGAGATACCTTTCTGGCCCATGATGCTCACCATCTTGCAGACTGTATTATTCCCCCTGCTTCTGGGTATGGGTCTGCGCCGCCTGCTGGGTAATAAACTGGCACTGGCAAAAGAAATAGCCCCTGCGGTGGCAAGCCTGGCCATTATTCTTATTTGTAGTTACGCCGTTGCCGCCAATCAGGCACGGATATCCACTGTGGGTATGGATATCTTTGCCCTGGTGGTGCTGGTAAATCTACTCGGCTACCTTGCGGGCTGGCAGGCCGCCCGCCTGTTTCGCTTTGATAACCGCCACCAGCTCACCCTTGCCATCGAGATCGGCATGCAAAATGCCGGACTGGGGGTAGTACTGGCGATGAAACACTTTAGTGCCGAGACAGCCCTACCCGGCGCTTTGTTTGCCGTGTGGTGCATCCTCACCTCTGCTGGGGCAAGTGCCTGGCTACGACGGCATCACGAACACCAGACTCGGCTTGATCCCTAAACAGGGATCAAGTTCCATAGGGCAAGCCCCAGAGATAAACAGACCCAAAGACTAATTGTTCGACCCTTGTCTGGATAAGGTAAGATCCCCATATCTGGACTGTACCCTGAGACTACACTATAAATCACAGCACAAACCCTGAAACCCATAGGGCTAGCAACGAGGAATACACGTTTGGAACAATATCGCGGAACCACTATATTATCCGTACGCCGTGACGGTAAAGTCGTCATCGGTGGCGATGGCCAGGTCAGCCTGGGCAATACAGTCATGAAGAGTAATGCACGCAAAGTACGCCGACTCTATAATGACAAAGTTATCGCCGGTTTTGCCGGGGGTACCGCTGATGCCTTCACCCTGTTTGAACGTTTTGAGGCCAAGCTGGAGAAACACCAGGGCCACCTCACCCGCTCCGCCGTAGAGCTGGCAAAAGACTGGCGTACCGATAAAATGCTGCGCCGCCTGGAAGCCCTGCTGGCAGTGGCCGACAAGAATGCCTCATTAATTATCACCGGCAATGGTGATGTCATCGAACCAGAAAACAGTCTGATTGCCATTGGCTCCGGTGGTCCCTTTGCCCAGTCTGCCGCCCGCGCCCTGCTGGAAAATACAGAACTGGATGCACGCAGCATAGTAGAGAAAGGTCTCGGCATTGCCGCCGAGATCTGCATCTACACCAACAACAACCTGACCATCGAAGAACTATAAGTAATACGGACCCACATATGATGTCGTACATGACCCCAAGAGAAATCGTCCAGGAACTGGACAAACATATCATCGGCCAGGCCGCTGCCAAACGTGCTGTGGCCATTGCCCTGCGTAACCGCTGGCGCCGTAGCCAGGTGGATGAAAGCCTGCGCAACGAGATCACCCCCAAGAATATCCTGATGATCGGCCCCACCGGGGTAGGTAAAACCGAGATCGCCCGCCGTCTGGCTAAACTGGCAAACGCCCCCTTCATCAAGGTCGAAGCAACTAAATTCACTGAAGTAGGTTATGTCGGACGCGATGTTGAATCTATCATTCGCGATCTTATCGACATCGCCATCAAAATCACCCGCGAGCAGGAAATGAAAAAGGTTCGCAGCCGTGCGGAGGATTCCGCCGAAGAGCGTATTCTGGACATTCTATTACCCCCGGCTCGGGGCATGGACTTCGAAACCGCTCCTGCCGAAAAAGAAAGTGACACCCGACAGAAGTTTCGCAAAAAATTACGGGAGGGTACGTTGGACGATAAGGAGATTGAGATCGAGGTCAGCGCTTCCCCCATGGGTGTTGAGATCATGGCACCACCGGGTATGGAGGAAATGACGAATCAACTGCAGGGCATGTTCCAGAACCTGGGCACTAATCGCACCAAGGAACGCAAACTTCCCATCCGCGAAGCCACCAAACTGCTGGTTGATGAAGAGGCTGCCAAGCTCATCAATGAAGATGACATCAAGACCCTGGCTGTAGAAGCGGTTGAGCAAAATGGCATCATTTTTCTTGATGAGATGGATAAGATCACCAGCCGCTCAGAATCGGGAAGTGGCCCTGAGGTTTCCCGCGAAGGCGTACAGCGAGACCTGCTCCCTCTGGTGGAAGGCTCTACCGTTTCCACTAAATATGGCATGGTCAAAACCGACCACATCCTGTTTATCGCTTCCGGTGCTTTTCACCTGTCACGACCCTCAGATTTAATCCCGGAATTACAGGGCCGGCTACCCATTCGAGTTGAACTAGAGGCTCTGAGTAGCGATGACTTTATGCGTATTCTCACCGAACCCGATGCCTCATTGACAGAACAATACCGCGCGCTATTGGGTACTGAGGGTATGTCACTGGAATTTACCGAAGATGGGATCAAACGTATTGCGGAGATTGCCTGGCAGGTTAATGAAAAAACAGAAAATATCGGTGCCCGACGCCTGCATACGGTAGTGGAGAGACTCCTGGAAAGCATTTCCTACGAGGCCTCCGACAAAACAGATGAAACCCTGACTATTAATGCCGACTATGTGGATCAACAATTGGCCGACCTTGCCGGTGACGAAGACCTGAGCCGATATATTCTCTAAGACAATAAAATGATGCCAGTACTATGTCAGTGAATAAAGTGATACCCACAGAGATCACCCTACATAAACAAAAAAGGGTACTGGAAATCTGCTTTGATGATGGCGCTCACTTTGAGTTGCCCTGTGAATACCTACGGGTACACTCACCTTCAGCCGAGGTGCGTGGCCATGGCGTAGGGCAGGAAACCCTGCAAACAGGCAAGGAACAGGTTAATATCAACGAAATCCAGCCAGTGGGTCGCTATGCGGTCAAACTCTGTTTTGATGACGGCCATGACAGCGGCATTTATTCCTGGGAAACCTTGTACGACCTGGGCAGCCATTACGACGACTATTGGCAGAGTTATCTTAATAAATTGCAGCAGGCAGGCTTTGGTCGTCACGAGGCTGAGCAACAAATTTAGACATAAAGGCATCATCATGAGTGATCAAGAAACCACCCACTTTGGCTTCGAGCAGGTAGCCAGAGATCAAAAGGCCAATAAGGTAGCCGATGTCTTTCACTCGGTTGCCGGTAAATACGACCTGATGAACGACCTGATGTCCATGGGCATCCATCGTCTGTGGAAACGCTTTACTATAGAAATGAGCGGCGTCCGACAGGGACACAAGGTGCTGGACATTGCCGGTGGCACCGGTGATCTTGCCGCCAAATTCTCCCGCTTGGTGGGTCCAGAAGGGCAAGTGATATTGTCAGACATCAATGCTTCCATGCTTGAAGTGGGACGTGGCCGTATGGTGGATCGGGGGATCATCAGCAATGTGGAATATGCTCAGGCCAATGCCGAGTGCCTGCCCTTTCCCGATAACTATTTTGACTGCATTACCATCGCCTTTGGCCTACGCAATGTCACCGACAAAAACAAGGCACTGGCCTCCATGCATCGAATCCTGAAGCCCGGTGGTCGCCTGCTGGTGCTGGAATTTTCCAAACCGGTAGCTCCGGGCCTTGCACCGATCTACGATGCCTACTCTTTTAAACTGCTGCCCAAACTAGGCAAACTGTTTGCCGGTGACAGCGATAGCTATCAATATCTGGCAGAGTCCATCCGCATGCACCCGGATCAGAAAACTCTCAAAGAGATGATGGAACAGGCCGGTTTCAGCCGTTGTGATTTTCACAACCTTACCGGGGGCATTGTCGCCCTGCATCGTGGTTTTAAAATATGAATTCAAAGTGTAAGTAGTCCAGGACCTGGATACCCGTGACCAGTAAATTCCCCACACTAAATTCCGCCGTACTCGCAGGACTGGAAACAGCACTGAACAAAACGCTCGCTCTGGATCCGGACACCATGCAGCGTCTGCAAACCTTATCCGGCAAAGTCATCTCCGTATAACT
>DAOWII010000104.1 GCA_030640985.1 Chromatiales bacterium | reverse complement strand
GGCCTGGCATTAGCTACTAAATCCGGCTGCATGGGTTGCCACACTATTGAAACCAAACGTGTAGGCCCCGCCTGGAATGACGTTTCCGAGAAATACAAAGGTAACGAACATGCTAAACACATGATTGTAGAAGTCATCCAAGGTGGTAGTAAAGGCAAATGGGGCGCTATGCCCATGCCTGCGCAAAAGCAGGTTTCTGCGGAAGATGCCAGTAGCCTGGCAGATTTCATCATCGGCCTGAAAAAGTAAGCTCGCCATCAGCCAAGGGCAGGATGTATGGTCACGGAAGTGGTGCCTATAAGCCCCACTTCCGTGATAAACCCGGCTGATACCAGCGATGGTGGATTCAATAGCCTGAATCCGTGTATGCTCCTGTTAATGAATTCTGTATGACAGGGAACCTTCACAGTGAAAAATATGATCTACACGAGTCTGAGTCTTCTCATTATAATGTCTGCTACCGCCACTCAGGCGGAAGATACATGGCACGATAATGGGCAAGTCAGCTTACGTTTAGCAACAGCCGAACATCTGGTTCTAGCTGAACTCTCTGTAGAGAAAGACAACCTTCGTCCCGGCATCAGCCTGGATGCGGCCGTGGAAGAAGTCCGTAGTAAAACCGGCGGACGCATCCTCTCCGCCAAGACCGAGAAAAACAACGGTCAAATAACCCACCGTATCAAAGCCCTCATTTCCGGCACTTACGTCCAGGTCTATCGTATTAGAGCCGATAAAGAGTAATCGCCCATGCGCATCCTCGTCATCGAAGATGAACAGGCATTACTAGCACAAATCCGCGATCAATTAACCAGCGAAGGCTATAGCGTGGATAGCAGTGGTGATGGCAAAGAAGGACTTTATCTCGCCAGTGAATACCCCATCGACCTGGCTATCATTGATCTAGGCCTACCCGGCATGTCAGGGCTGGATATCATCCGTAGTTTACGTAGCGAAGGTAAAAACTTACCCATCCTGATCCTCACCGCCCGTGGAAACTGGGAAGATAAAGTCACCGGGCTGGAGGCCGGGGCCGATGACTACCTGGTGAAACCCTTCTATATGGAAGAATTACTGGCTCGAATCAAGGCACTGCTACGCAGGGCAAGTGGCAGCGGCAGTGATGAACTACTCTTTGGCCCGCTCGGTCTGAATCCCGCAGGCCAGAGCGTCACCCTCGATGGCAACGCACTGGAACTGACAGCCTACGAATACCGGCTGCTGGAATATTTGGCCCGCAACAACACCAAGGTGATATCTAAAACCGAACTGGCCGATTATCTCTATCCCCACGACGATGATCGCGACAGCAACGTCATTGAAGTTATGATCGGCCGGCTACGGCGCAAGATCGATCCTGACAACCGTTACAAGCCCATCGAAACCCTGCGTGGCCGGGGCTATAAGTTTGCACTCAAAGCACCATGATCTCCCTCTCAGCCCGCGTCAGTCTTAGCGCTGCCCTCGTACTAGCGGTGTTTATCATTGTAACGGCCCTGGTATTAGAACGAGCCTTTGAAGACAACGCCCGCTCAGCCATGGAAGAACGGCTGTTTGCCCAGCTCTACATGGTGATGGCAGCGGCAGAGGTAGAAGATATTGAGCATTTACGCATGCCGGAACGTATGGGTGAGTCCCGCCTGAACCTGCCCGGCTCTGGACTTTATGCCCGCATCAGCGCTCCCGGCAACAAAGAATTGTGGCATTCAACTTCAGCACTAGGCATGGAACTTCCACCACAGCCCGATAGCGAAATGGGTGATAAAACCTTCAACCGCGTCCATCACGACGGCACGGACTATTTCATGGCCGGCCAGGTTGTCCTGTGGGATATCAGTAAAGGCGTTCCCCTGGTGTTTACCATCACCGAAAACTTGAGCTATTTCCATGAGCAAATGTCCGGATACCGTACCAGCCTCTGGTCATCCCTGGGCGGCATGGCACTGCTACTGCTACTGGCCCAGGCAGCAAGCCTGGCCTGGGGGCTGCGGCCATTGCGCACGGTAGCCTCCGAGGTGCGAGCCATAGAAAGTGGCACCCAGGCGGGACTTAAGCGCGACTACCCCAAAGAACTGCGCCACCTCACCGATAACATAAACACCCTGCTGCACCACGAACGTGCCCAACAGAGCCGTTACAAAAATGCCCTGGCGGATCTGGCTCACAGCCTGAAAACTCCGCTGGCAGTGCTACGTAGTCTAAAAATCAGCCAAAGCCACAGCGAAGAATCAAAAACCATTAACGAGCAGATCAATCGTATGGATACAATTGTGCAATACCAGTTACAGCGTGCGACTACCAGCGGACGAACCACACTGGGTGCACCAGTAAGTATTGCTCCCACCATGGAACGTCTGCTACAAACCTTGCAAAAGGTCTACGCCGACAAAGTCGTGCAAGTGAAAAATGACATTGATCCAGGTATTGCCTTCCGCGGTGATGAGAGTGACTTGATGGAGTTGCTCGGTAACATTCTCGACAATGCTTTTAAATGGTGTCGCAATGAAATTGCTATCACAGTCCGGGGGGACACAAACGACCTGAATATAATAGTAGAGGATGACGGCCCAGGCATCGATCAGGCCCAGGCCAAACAAGTACTCAGCCGCGGAGTACGTCTGGATGAAACCACCCCCGGACACGGCGTCGGCCTGTCCATGGTGAGGGACATCGTAGAAGCCTATGAAGGTAAGCTGGGAATAACCCACTCAGACGCAGGTGGCGCAAGGATATATATCAGCCTGCCTGGCGCGGTTTCTCACCAATAAATAAAAACTATCTCACCTCACTTAATCAATCCACTAATGCAGCCCAGGCATAACGTGGTAAAAACTTCTGCACTTCACCAACATCATATACATTAAACATGCGACAGCTTTCAGTGCGGAGCTATTTAAGTGGGCGACCAATTGATTCTAGACTAATCTTAAAAAAGATAGGCTGATACCTGTGGATAATGGTAGAGAAACTGGAAAGCAATAATGGTCGCCCGAATATTCTGGTCGTTGATGATTCGCGCGTTGTGCGCGTAAGTGTCACTCGGGTTCTAGAGCATGAATTTAACGTACATCAGGCCGATGACGGTAAGGCAGGCCTGGCATTTGCCAAAAACTTAAAGCCGAACCTGGTAGTCACCGACATAATGATGCCAAATCTGGACGGCTATGGTCTGATTTGCGCCCTTCGCGGGCATGCTAACCCACATGTGAGTGACGCACCTATTATCGTCATTACCGGTGCCGAGGAAGAATACGTCAGGGAAAGAGCCTATGCCTGTGGTGCCAATGCTTTTATCACCAAGCCATTTAACCCCCATACCTTTCTGAACAGTGTGAGAAAACACCTCGTATACAAGAATGCCAGTACAGCGGAACTCCGTGCCAAGTACGATGAACGCATTATGTCCATTGATATCTCCGACATACCTGAGGAAGCTTCCGAGGATATGTCATAGTGGAATTCAAAACAGAAACGAGTGATTTATTTCTTAATTCCATCAACAGAAACCATCCATTTTTTACTTCCTGAATGATTTGTTGCACTTTCCTTGCAGCTAAACCCTTTATATGGAGTTACAATTTCATCTCTTCCGACCAGT
>DAOWII010000027.1 GCA_030640985.1 Chromatiales bacterium | reverse complement strand
GATTAAAATCGCATTTAAAAAACAAGGCAGGTTTGTGGTCTCATTTTTCAGCATTTCAGGTATGGGATAACATAAGAGATGAAGAAATTAAAGAATTAGAAGGGCTATTTAGGCAAATCTATAAGGATGATTCAAAAGCTAATAAGCTAAATATTGTAGGTGGCTTCAAAAAACTTAATAGAGTTGAGCATATTATTAATGACGGCAATGAATGAAAACTCTAACAATTCAATCAAGTACGCCCGCAAAAAATCGCGGGCCGGACGCGTAAACTTCACGCGCTGAACTAGCACCACTTAAGTAGACAGTCATTCATTGAGCTTCACTTGCGTTAGATTCCATAAGTCTTTTCCTGAAAGGTATTCCCCCTCTCCTGACAAAAAGTTATCCTTCCGGGATAGTTTCGTGAGATTTTCATTCTATTATTAGCTATATTGAATACGAAAGTAGATGGGATGGTGGTTATGAGAGATTTACGTATAAGTAGTATGGTTTTTGGCCTGTTGTTTTCCTGGTATGGAGTGGCAGCTGATATGAGTACTGAAACGGCAATTTTTGCGGGTGGGTGCTTCTGGTGCACAGAGGCGGACTTTGACAAGGTGGAGGGTGTGATTAGTACTACGTCCGGCTATATCGATGGACAGAAAGTAAACCCTACGTATAAAGAGGTTTCTGCTGGCACTACGGGGCATACTGAGGCGGTGAAAATTGAGTATGATCCGGCTAAGGTCAGTTATGCACAATTGCTGGATGTATTCTGGAAAAACATTGATCCTACGGTTAAAAATCGCCAGTTCTGTGATGTTGGCAGTCAGTATCGTTCGGGGATTTTTTATCTGAACGAGGAGCATAAGCAATTGGCCATAGCTTCGAAACAGGCGCTTGAGAAAAACAAGCCTTTCAAGGAACCCATTGTGACCGAGATCACCGCCGCCAGTACTTTTTACCCTGCCGAGGACTATCATCAGGATTATCATTCCCGAAATCCTGTTCGATATAATTATTACCGTTATGGTTGTGGCCGCGATAAGCGTCTGGAACAGTTGTGTGGAGAACAGTCATGAATAGAAAAACACTCATGAACAGAAGAACAGGAATAAACAGACGACAATTTCTTCAGGGCCTGGCTGGTGCTGGTTGTTGTATATTATTACCTTCGAGTTTGCTGGCCGCTGATAAAGGAATGCAAAACGTGATTGAGAAAATCCAGAAAAGCGAAGAAGAGTGGCGCAAGATTTTGACTTCGCAGCAATATTACGTGTTACGGGAAGAGGGTACCGAGCGGTCACATTCCAGTCCACTGGACAAGGAATATGGTAAAGGCGTTTATGCCTGCGCAGGCTGTGATCTTGAGTTGTTTACTTCAGAGATGAAGTTTGACAGCGGTACCGGTTGGCCCAGTTTCTTTACCTCTATTGAAGGGCGTTTAGGAACCAAAACTGATTTCAAAATGATTCTGCCACGTACGGAATATCATTGTGCCCGCTGCGGCGGCCATCAGGGTCATGTGTTTAAGGATGGGCCTAAACCCACGGGGAAGCGTTACTGTAATAACGGCGTGGCGTTGAAGTTTATTCCTGAAAACGGAAAAGCCTAAATTATTAATAACCTCAGGTTAAGTTCATCAAGTGGATGATGAGAAGGCGGGAAGGAACGAAAAAACGCAGTTTACACATAGTAAATGAGTATTTTGAGTTCTTTTCCAACGTAGTCAGCACCGCTTCAGGGACTTAATATGGGGTTATTTAGTAGAAGCGCCCACCGGCGATTAGATGTTTATTCCAGTAGGGATTGTCCAGGCGGGCATAGGATACTTTTTTGCCAGTGGATGGCGAATGAATAAACTCATTGTTACCCGCATAAATCCCTACGTGGGAGACTTTTTTCCCTTCCAGCTTGAAAAAGACCAGATCACCCGGCTGTAACTTGTTTTTGCTCACCCGGCGCGCTTGTTTGAGCTGCGTGTGGGTTGAGCGGGGAACATTGATGCCTACCTTCTGGTGGCTGTATTCCACCAGGCCACTGCAATCGAAGCCACCGGGCTTGTTGCCACCATATTGGTATGAGGTCCCCAGGTACTTTCGGGCCTCCTGGACGATCTGTTTGCCTTTGTGCTGAGCTTTGTGACTGGTTGGGGATGTCTGTGCCCTGTTTTGCAGACCGTTGTGGCGGGATAGGTAGGCGGTTTCATCAGTAACGATGGTGCCACAGCCCGTGAGTAACAGGCTGGAGGCCAGTAAGAGATAACTTAAATATTGAATTTGGCGTTTAACTGTCTGCATGGTCTACCTACAAAAATTACCGCTAACCTCTTAAGTATAGTCAGTGAACATTGATTTCAATGGGATGTGGTTCACAATATCCCCGGTGTCGGGAATTCCTTGCTACAGAACCTCGGAGGCGAAGTCCGCCAGTCGTGAGCGTTCACCACGCAGCAGGGTGATATGGCCGCTGTGCTCCCAGTCCTTGAAACGGTCTACTACATAGGTCAGGCCTGAATTGGTTTCGGTCAGGTAGGGGGTGTCGATCTGGGCGACATTACCCAGGCAGACCACCTTGGTGCCTGGTCCGGCCCGGGTGACCAGGGTTTTCATCTGTTTGGAGGTGAGGTTCTGGGCCTCGTCGATGATGATGTATTTGTTGAGGAAGGTGCGGCCGCGCATAAAGTTGAGGGAGCGGATTTTGATGCGTTTGCTAAGCAGGTCCTGAGTGGCATTGCGTTCCCACTCGCTGCTGTCTTCTGATTGGGTGAGTACCTCAAGATTATCCATTAATGCCCCCATCCACGGGGTCATTTTTTCCTCTTCGGTGCCGGGCAGGAAGCCGATGTCTTCTCCTACCGGCACAGTGACCCGGGTCATGATGATCTCCTGATAGCGGTGTTCGTCCAGGGTCTGGGTGAGGCCCGCCGCCAGGGTGAGCAGGGTTTTGCCAGTACCGGCCATGCCGAGCAGGGTAACAAAGTCGATTTCCGGGTCCATGAGCAGGTTAAGGGCGTAGTTTTGCTCCCGGTTACGGGCATTGATGCCCCATATTTTGTGGTGACTGTTTTGGTAGTTCTGTACGGTTTCTATAACGACACTGTCATCTTCGATACGCCGCACTATCGCTTCAAAACCTTCCTGGTTGGAGAGGTAGATAAACTGGTTCTGATACCAATCGTCGGTTTCCGTGCCGGTCACGCGGTAGAAGGTACGGCCTTGCTCCTGCCATGACTCCATCGATTTGCCATGTTGTTGCCAGAAGTCAGGAGCCAGTTCCTGATGACCAGTGAATAGCAAATTGACATCATCCAGCACCTGGTCGTTGCGGTAATCTTCTGCATTGATACCCAGCACGGCGGCCTTGATGCGCATATTGGTGTCTTTGGACACCAGGGCGACGGCGGTATCGGGATACTGTTTTTGTAGCGCCAGGGCGGTGCCAAGGATGGAATTATCCGGTTTATTGCCGGGCAGGCTGCTGGGCAGATCGACCTCAATCACCTGGGTCTGGAAGAATAGCCGCCCACTGGCCATTTGCTCATTACTGTTTTTTAGATGCCCGGACAGTGTCAGCCCCTGATCGATGCTGCCCTTGTCGATTCCTGCCATAAGATCATCCATAAAGCGGCTTGCCTGACGGGCATTACGGGCCACTTCCGAATGGCCTCGCTTATTGTTGTCCAGCTCTTCCAGCACCACCATAGGCAGGTAGATATCGTGCTCCTTGAAGCGGAACAGGGCGGCGGGATCGTGCATCAGCACATTGGTGTCGAGGACAAACAGGCGTTTGTCATCTTTGTCGTTGTTTTGCATCGCTTGCCCCGCTTATGTTGAGGTCGATTATCAGCCCAGCGCCTTGACCGCCTGAAGTACTTCTTCGGCATGCTCTTTAACCTTCACTTTACGCCATTCCTGGCGTAACACACCTTTTTTATCAATGAGGAAGGTACTGCGCTCGATGCCCATGGTTTTACGGCCATACATGTTCTTTTCCTTGATAACATCGAATATCTGACAGAGCGCCTCATCTGAGTCTGATAGCAGTTCAAAGGGAAAGCCCTGTTTGGCCTTGAAGTTTTCATGGGCCTTGAGGCTGTCACGGGAAACACCAAGGATTTCTGTATCCAGTTTCTGAAATTTTTTGTACAGGGCACTGAAATCGCGGCCTTCCTGGGTGCAGCCGGGGGTGCTGTCCTTGGGATAGAAATAGATCACGATGTTGCGGCCTTTGAGGCTGGTGAGGCTGATGGTCTGCTCTCCCGTGGCGGGTAGTGAAAAGGCGGGGACTTTTTTTCCGATTTCAGTCTGGCTCATGTCGATACTCTTGTTTGTAGTTTAATCAGCTTTAACCGCTTCATTTTCAGGATTTGACGGGCTCCATAATGGCATCCAGATCCAGTCCATCACAAAACTCCATGAATTCCTCGCGCAGGTTGGAGACATGTACCCCTTCGGGGATATGCAGCAGCAGGGTGGCGGTAAACATGGGGCTGCCGGTATGGGCCGCACGGTAGCAGTCGGTGCTCAGGCTGTGAATGTTGATATTGCGGCTGGAGAAGAAATCGGCCAGTTGATGCACAATGCCCGGGTGATCCAGGGTAATGACTTCCACGCTATAGGGACGTCCGCCATTTCCCTTGTTCTCGGTCTGTGTACGCCTGGAAATAATGGTCAGGGAAAGCTGTTTCTCCAGGGAGGGCAGCATGTCTTCCAGTTTGGCAATGGCGTCCCAGCTGCCTTCAACCATCGTCATAATGGCGAATTCACCACCCAGCACCGTCATGCGGCTATCAATAATGTTGCAACCATTGTTTATGATGGGTTTGGACAGCACGTTAACGATACCTTGTCTGTCCTG
>DAOWII010000031.1 GCA_030640985.1 Chromatiales bacterium | reverse complement strand
CTAAAGCCGATGGAACGTTTAGACAGCTGGGCGGCCCCTTCATTGGTCGTCATAACAATAATGACATTACGAAAATCTGCCTTGCGACCATTATTGTCGGTGAGAGTACCGTGATCCATTACTTGTAGTAACAGGTTAAATACTTCCGGATGAGCCTTTTCAATTTCATCCAGAAGCAAAACTGCATGAGGGTGCTTGTTTATCGCTTCGGTAAGTAAGCCGCCCTGGTCATAACCCACATAGCCAGGAGGTGCACCGATAAGACGTGAAACCGTATGCCGCTCCATATACTCGGACATATCGAAACGAATCAGTTCAATACCAAGGGTCTTGGCCAACTGATTGCTTACTTCAGTCTTACCAACACCGGTAGGTCCGGCAAACAGAAATGAACCAATAGGTTTACTCTCCTGGCCCAGACCGGAACGCGCCATTTTGATTGCTGAATCCAGCGCATCAATGGCTTCATCTTGCCCATAGATCATCAGCTTGAGATCCCGACGCATATTCCGCAGGCCTTCACGGTCTGATGATGAAACGCTTTTCGGCGGGATACGGGCTATCTTGGCAACAATCGCCTCAATCTCTTTCACACCAATGGTCTTTTTGCGCTTGGAAACCGGCAGTAGACGCTGGCCAGCACCGGCCTCATCGATGACATCAATGGCCTTGTCTGGTAGATGACGATCATTGATATAGCGCGCAGCCAATTCTGCTGCGGTGCGTAACGCTGGTTTGGTATACTTTACATCGTGATGTTTTTCGAAACGGCTCTTTAATCCTTCCAGAATTTGTACGGTTTCATCCACGGTTGGCTCACTGACATCAATTTTCTGGAATCGTCGTGCCAGCGCTCGATCTTTCTCAAATATGCCACGATATTCCGTATATGTAGTCGAACCAATACACTTAAGTTCACCTGAGGCCAGTACCGGTTTGATTAAGTTAGAGGCATCCATAGCACCACCGGAGGCAGCACCTGCACCGATAATGGTATGTATTTCATCAATAAACAAAATACTGCCCTGATGCTTATCCAGGTCAGACAAGACCGCTTTAAGTCTTTTCTCAAAGTCCCCCCGGTACTTTGTCCCGGCAAGCAATGCTCCTAAATCCAGGGAATAAATAGTGCTGTCATTTAGTACTTCAGGAACTTCACCATCAACAATTCGTTTTGCCAGGCCTTCGGCCAAAGCGGTCTTGCCAACTCCAGCTTCACCCACAAACAGGGGGTTATTCTTGCGTCGACGGCATAATATTTGAAGCGTCCGCTCAACCTCATGAGCACGGCCAATTAGCGGGTCAATCTTACCTTCCTGCGCTAATTGATTCAGATTACTGGCATAGGCTTCCAGTGGACTCTTTGACGCTTCACTTTCGACTTCAGCTTCAGACTCAATGTTTTCGTTACTATCCTGATCTTCAACTTTAGAAATACCGTGTGAAATGTAATTCACCACATCCAGACGTGCAATATCCTCACGGTTCAGTAAATAGACTGCTTGAGATTCTTTCTCGCTAAAAATTGCCACTAGGACATTAGCACCGGTAGCCTCTTTTTTGTCAGAGGACTGAACATGAAAAACTGCCCGCTGCAATACCCGTTGAAAACCGAGGGTTGGTTGAATTTCGCGCTCGCTTTCATCAGGAAGGACTGGTACGGTTTCTTCAATAAATGATTTTAATCCCTTACGGAAACTTTCGATCTTCAGACCACAGGCGCGCAAGATGGGAAGTGCTGAAGGATTATCCAGCAAGGCCAACAGTAGATGTTCTACCGTCATATATTCATGACTGTTGTCATGGGCCTCTTTAAAAGCCAGGTTGAGTGTCGTTTCGAGTTCTTTACTTAACATATCTACCACCTCGCGCCGTTAATCTGGCTCCATCGAACTCAGTAAAGGATGCTGGTTCTGTCGAGAATAATCATTTACCTGAGCCACTTTAGTTTCGGCAATATCCCGGGTAAAAATCCCACAGAGACCTTTTCCTTCTGTATGGACACTTAGCATCACCTGTGTTGCTTTATGTCTGTCCATCGCAAAATATATTTCTAATATATGAACGACAAAATCCATCGGAGTAAAATCATCATTCAGTAATAGTACTTTATACATGGGTGGGCGCTTTAGTTCGGGCTTGCTGGGTTTTACTGCAAGTCCGTGCCCATCATCATGGTCATGGCCATCTCTCGTATTATCAGGCTTCATTTCCGAGCCCAATATTGTCGTGGTGCATTTACGTCCCCACTGGCTCTGACATTCAATTTTTGCCATTACCTTTTTCTCACCTTTATATTCAATTATAGACACTATTTACACTATATCGCTTTTACTTTTGCGACGTCGTCTCGTATATAGACTGGCAAAGCTTGCTCAGAGTTCACGGTTTCATTACGCAAATATGCCGCCTGCGCCAATAGCGCCAAATCTTCTGCCCGCGGATAACGAGCCCCTTCAAAACCTGTCAGCAGTTCATTCATGCGCCCTTGTAGTGGTTCAGCATAGGTTTGCCAACCACTGCCGACACCAAACCATGAGCCATGTTTTGGCAAGGGCGCTAATTCAGCAACGATAACGTGCTCCTTACCCTGCAAACACATCAAACCATTTTCATTTACTTTATAGCAAGCCCAGTAAAGTTCATTCATCCGGGCATCGATGGCAGTAATGACCTGGGCCTGCCGTTGCTCCCGATAAGCACCCTGCGCCAGAACCGCCAAAGAAGAAACAGGTATAACGGGTAAATCGGCCGCAAAGGCAATCCCTTGAATGACGGATGTGGCGATCCGCACGCCGGTAAAGGCACCAGGCCCCCGACCAAAAGCCAGCGCATCCAGCTGATTGAGACTCACACCGGCTTCATCCAACAAGGCCTCGGCCATGGGCAGTATCAGCCGGGTATGTTCTCTTGGCGCCAGTTGGTACCGTTCGCTGATCTCCCCCTCAATCCATAAGGCCGCAGAACACGCTTCAGTTGAAGTTTCTATAGCAAGCAGTTTCATAAAATTCTTTCATCAGATATTGGGTCGGATTATCACATTTTCAAGCCAGTGAAAAAACGATACTCTGCTTAGGGCGTCTCTGAGGCTCCCAAGGCTTCTAGTTCTGATTCCTGCTCAAAGAAGTACTGCACCTTCTTCAGGGAACGAGTCCGGCCCATGGGCGGCAGACTTTCAAGAAAGACCTTACCATAGGACTTGTCGATCAGACGAGGATCGCAAATCATCAGTACACCCCGGTCATTTACATCTCGAATCAGCCGTCCAACCCCCTGCTTCAGGGTAATCACCGCCTGGGGCAACTGATACTCCATAAACGGGTTCCCACCCTGCTCCCGTAGCGCATCAATACGCGCCTGCAGGATAGGATCACCCGGTGATGCAAAAGGAAGTTTATCGATAATGACGCAGGAAAGCGCCTCACCGCGTACATCCACCCCTTCCCAAAAACTGCCTGTACCCAGTAACACCGCATTGCCCAGCTCCCGAAAACGCTCCAGTAACTGAGGCCGGGGGGCATCTCCCTGTACCAGCATGGGGTAGTCAAACTGCCCTTCCAGGAGCTCAGCGGCCTCTTTTAACGCCCGATGGCTGGTAAACAGCAAAAAAGCACGCCCCTGGCTGGCTTTCAGCACTGGCAAGGCCTGCTCTACCACGGATTGCGTATAAGCGGCCTCACGAGGGTCTGGCATCCCCTGAGGCACATAAAAGAGCGTTTGCTGAGCAAAGTCGAAGGGGCTATCCCACTGCTCACAACGGGATTCATCCAGCCCCAGACGTGAAATAAAGTGATTAAAGCTCTCCCCCACCGCCAAGGTCGCTGAGGTGAGTATCCAGGCCCGCTTATGCATATCCACCTGCTGGCGAAATACCTTGGCCACATCCATGGGGGTGAGGTTGATGGTAAATGAACGGGTATGGGTCTCGAACCAGTGAATATACCCCTCAGGTGGGTTTGCTGTCAGTGACTCAAAGCGCTCACTCAATTCACGGCAACGTCGATAACAATTATCCAGTCCCTTGCCGCGTGCGGCCAGAGGTTCAAGATATGCGTTCAATTCGGACAACTGCTCGGCCAGTTCATCAATGGCCGTATCAAGATCACCATTGGCGGCGATCTCCCGCCAGGGTCCGCGACGCAGAGCCGTCCCCATGGACAACCTAAGATCCCTCACTGCTTTTTGTAGCTGATCGGCACTTCGGTGTAACTCTGGCTGGTCACCTGCTTCCTTGATCTCCTCTGCGATACTGTCCCGTGCCAATTCCAGTAACTGGTTCCCGCTGACGGTAATACCAAAAAAGTTGGAGGCTGTTTCCGGTAGCTGGTGAGCCTCATCAAGAATAAAAGCATTTGCCCCCGGTAGCAGCTCACCAAAACCCTCATCACGCAGCGCCATATCAGCAAACAGTAGGTGATGGTTAACCACCAATATATCCGCTTCCTGGGCCTTGCGTCGCGCCTTGAGCAAAAAACAGTCATCGACACGCTCGCATTCCATTCCCAGGCAATTATCCGGCGTCGAAGTCACCATGGGCCACTCAGGCGCATCTTCCGACAGGGCGGAGTGCTCGGCAATGTCACCGCTCCTGGTTTGCGCTGCCCACCGGGAAATTCCCTGGATATTACTGGCCTGCTTGCGACTGTTAAAATGCCCTTCACTCAGGCTAAGTTCCAGCCGGTGCGGACAGAGGTAATTCGCCCGGCCTTTTAGCAGGGCCAGCTCAACCGGCACCCCCAGAGCCTTGCGTACGATGGGTAAATCCTTGTGAAACAGCTGGTCCTGAAGGTTTTTAGTACCCGTGGAGATAATCACTTTCTGACCGGATAGCAGTGCAGGCACCAGATAGGCAAAGGTTTTACCGGTGCCCGTGCCAGCCTCTGCAACAAGTACTTGCTCATTGGTCAAGGCATCTGCAACCGCTTCAGCCATCTGCTGTTGCTGGGCCCGTGGCGCAAAGCCTTCTACCAGTTGGGCAAAGGGACCGTGATCGCCCAGTAGTTCAGAGAGTGAGTGCATGATTTGAATATGACGGATGTAAGGATATACAGCGAGAGTGTAATTAGTAATAGCAAGGGGTAATCAATCAGGCAGCATCATAACCACCGTGTGAGTAAACGTCCAGATAAGGAAGGTGTTTAGGCTGCGGTCAGTCTTGGTCCTTGCTCCAAACACACTCATCGAGCAAACCGTCTTCCTGGGTCCAGACCAGCGTGGCAATTACCTTGAAGCGTGCCACGGACATGGCACCACGTTTGCTGCGATTACTATTGCGATTATCTTCCATGGCTTCCAGGATGGTCTCGCGATCAGCAGCGAATATTTCAACTGCGTCAAACTCCTCGTTCATCAAAACCAGTACCACTGTATCCCAATCCTGTTCCAGTTTCAGCTGGCCAATACGTTGGCCAGATTTGGCTTCATTAAAGATCGCCCGTCCCTTGATCTGGATACGCTTGCCAGCAAGTGAGCCTTCTGTACCCACGGCATCATAGCCGCCCTGGGCCTGCTCACTGGCCTCCAGATGCAATAGACGTATTGCATCATGCTTGGCGATCTCACCGCTCACGGCGAGGGGCTGCCCCGTTGCCTTACGGTAGTCTGCTGCCAGCTTACGTGCCTGGGCCATCAAATTGTCAACGGAATATACGCCCACAAAACATACCCATTTACCAAGGTATTAGTCTATATATATATACTCTTTTCACCCAAAAGTGAAAGAATGACAAGAACTTATACCTTTGTTTTCATCTCAGTTATCGCCTGTTTAATCACCTGAAACGCTGAGCGCAGGAACAAAACAGCAATCATCAGACCCACCAGAATATCGGGCCAGGCATGCTGGGTTAGCCAGACTCCCAGTGCGGCAAACAGTACCGACACATTGGCGATGATGTCATTACGGGAGCACAGCCACACCGAATGCATATTGAGATTATCGGTGCGATGCCGCCACAATAGGTACAGGCAAATGCTGTTGGCCGAGAGGGCCAGTAAAGCAATGATGCCGATGGTTTCAGCCACGGGGGTCACCGGGAACATAATCTTATGGGTCGCTTCAGCAAACACAAACAGGCTGAAGGCGGCCATGAACACCCCTTTAAACATAGCCGCCCTGGCCTGCCAGAGTGCACTCTTTGCAACCACATAGAGACTGAAGGTATAGGCTAGGCTATCGCCCAGCATATCCAGGGAGTCGGCCACCAGCGAGGTGGAATGGGCCAGAATACCCGCGGTCATCTCCACCACAAACATCACTGCATTGATGGCCAGCACCCACTGCAACACTAGCGTGTGTTGCGCGCGCAGTGCCTCTACTTCACAGAATTTTCCTTCACAGGCCATAGACATAGATCAAAATGATTAAGACAGTTTAATTATATGACTATTTGAAGATCCGTCACAAAGCGTTAGGCTAGAGGCATATTCAACACATGAGATTCAATACATGGATTTGGCAAGCCAGGAAACATTAATAGAGGCACTGCAAAACAGGGCACTGTACGACTATCCTGTCGATGAGTTTCAGATCATCGAAACCCATATCTCGTGGGTCCTGTTAACCGGCCCTTATGCCTACAAGTTCAAAAAGACCCTGGACCTCGGCTTCCTCGACTACTCTACTCTGGAAAAACGCCGTATCAATTGCGAAGAAGAGTTACGCCTGAACCGGCGCACCGCCCCGGAACTATACCTGGAGGTCATTGCCATAGGCGGCAGCGCACAAGCTCCGGTAATAGGCGGTGACAGCCCTACCATAGAATATGCGGTAAAGATGGAACAGTTTCCCCAGGCGGCCATGCTGGAGCAGCAAATGGCTGCCGGTAAACTGAGCGCACAACAGATTTCATCTATTGCAAAAGCATTGGCTGACTTTCACCAGCGGGTTGAGGTCGCAACAAAAGGCAGCCCCTATGGCGAGCCGGAAATTATTTATCAGCCCATACAGGGCAACTTTACCCATATAAAAAACACCATCAATACACCAGACATGCTCGCCATATTGGAAATACAGTCTCAATGGTGTGAGCAACAGTTCAGCAAACTAAAGAGCGCTTTACAGCAGCGCAAACAATCGGGGTTTATTCGCGCATGTCACGGCGATCTCCACCTGGGAAACCTGATCCTGCTCAATGATGACATCACCCTGTTCGACTGCATCGAGTTTAATCCCTACCTGCGCTGGATTGATGTCATCAGTGAACTGGCCTTTCTGGTGATGGACTTGCAAGACCGTGGCCATGCCGAATACGCACAGCGGGTATTAAACAGCTACCTGGAATACAGCGGTGATTATGCAGGTCTGAGACTGTTACGATTTTATCAGCACTATCGCGCCATGGTGCGGGCCAAGGTCTGTTGTATT
>DAOWII010000179.1 GCA_030640985.1 Chromatiales bacterium | reverse complement strand
GTAAACGATTTATAGATTAATCAAGGCTTACTTAATATCTACACTCAAAAATACACACGCAAAAATACTTCAAAACAAGGAATTTCCGGATGATTGTTATACTAAAGCCGCACCTGGGTCGTAGCAGCGATGAGTTTGGGGTTGTGATGAACTACCTCTCCAATCAACCCAATATCCAAATTCGCGTACATGAAGAGTCGGGCAGCCAGCAGCTACTCACCGAACTATATCTGATTGGTGATACGGATGCCCTTTCCCTTGAAGACATTGAAAGTCTTCAAGGGGTTGAGAGAGTCGTTCGAGTTTCCGAGGCCTATCGCGTTCTGGGTCGCCACAAGGATGATAACCGCCCCACTTCATTCGAATATAATGGTGTCAAATTCGGCCAGGACAACCTTAATGTCTTTGCTGGCCTGTGTGCGGTTGATAACCTTGAACATGTTGAAATGATGATGCGGGCGCTGAAGGATAATGGCCAGACCTGCACTCGCATGGGAGCCTATAAACCTCGTACCAGTCCTTATGCTTTCCAGGGCCACGGTAAAAACTGTCTGCCCTACGTGTTCGAGCTGGCAGGCAAATATGACATCCGAGTCATTGCCATGGAGATCACGCACGAAAGTCACCTGGACGAGATTAATGAAGCGCTTCACCAGACGGGTAATCCCACGGGGATTCTAGTGCAGATAGGTACACGTAATACACAGAACTTTGAACTATTAAAAAAGGTGGGGCAGCAACAGGATTTCCCTGTACTACTTAAGCGGGGTTTTGGCATCACCCTTGATGAATCCCTGCATGCCGCCGAATATCTAGCCAGTGAAGGCAATAGCCGTGTCATTTTTGCCCTGCGCGGCATGAAAACCAACATGGGCGACCCCCATCGCAATCTGGTAGATTTTGCCCATGTGCCTGTGGTGAAACGCCTAACCCGTATGCCCGTCTGTATAGACCCCTCGCACTCCGTGGGCAACCGGGAGCGTACACCCGATGGCATCATGGAAGTCAGTCATGTGACGGCTCAGGGGGTCATAGCCGGAGCCAATATGGTGTTGGTGGACTTCCACCCACAGCCAGCCAAGGCCCTGGTGGATGGGCCACAGGCACTACTAATTGAAGAGCTACCTTACTTTCTTGAAGACGTGGCAATTAGCCGTCAAGCCTACGAACAACGCTGTAAATTAGCGCAACAAAAAATCACTGACTAGAATGGCAACTACAAATACACCTGTCATCGTCCTGGCCTCAAGCTCCCCTTATCGACAGGAGCTGCTACGCAAATTGGGCCTTGAATTCACCGCGATCAGCCCCGACGTGGATGAAACGCCACTCAAGGGAGAGTCCCCCGAAGCCCTGGTCAAACGACTTGCAGAAACAAAGGCACGTGCTGTTTCCGCTCAATTCCCCCAGGCGTTAATCATTGGTTCCGATCAAGTGGCGATTCTGGGTAACAAAATACTGGGCAAGCCTGGCACCCACCAACGGGCAAAGGAACAGCTGAAAGCTGCCTCAGGCGAGCGTGTCAGCTTCCTGACCGGTTTGTGCCTGCTCAATAGCGCCACAGGACGCGGACAAGTAGATATTGTTTCTTTTAATGTCCAATTTCGTCGATTAGACGATGCACAAATTGAAAACTATTTGCTCAAAGAAAAACCCTATAACTGTGCAGGAAGTTTCAAGTCAGAAGGCCTGGGAATTGCACTATTCGCGGCCCTGGAAGGAGAAGATCCAAACGCATTGATTGGCCTGCCATTAATTCGCCTGGTAGACATGCTTAAAACAGAGGGTATAGATATACTAATTACTTGATTATTAGAGAGTTTAGCCTCATGCTTAGCATTGAAATAAGAACATAACTTTGTATCAATATAACCAACTTGATTACTGTGAAATATTGTTATTAACTATTAAATTAGACGGATACACTTAAAACTCTAATATCCCATACAATAATTCTCAAACATCATATAAATAAAATGGAAGTTTTCAGTGGATAAACGCGCAGACCCTCGCTTGCCAATCAACCTTGATGTTGATATCAGCTTTAATAAGAAACAACTATTTCCCGGCACCATAGAAGACTTTTGCCTTGGCGGTCTCTATATTATCCCCAATAAAAATTTTTCATCCAATATTATGAAGGGCGTAAAGTCCGGTGATGTTGTTACTATTTCTTTTGCCAATCCACTAGATGAGAACACAAAGACCTACTCCATTGAATGCACGGTCGCAAGACTAACAAATGATGGGGTAGGAGGAACATTCACCAGCTCCAAAACAGATGCCTTTAACGTACTCCATTATCTGGCTGACATTGGTTATGGGGTCAGCTCTGAGACTGCCTCAGGTGAAAAGAAAACCCGCTCTGCCAAACAGCAACAGGCATTTGAAGATATCATCAAGCAAACCAGCGAAATAATAAAGAACTGCACCGATGACATAATTAAAACAACACTATCCGTTGCTGATGAAACATTACTTGATAAAGCAAGTGAAGCGGGTAGCAACACCGCACAGTCAGATTATTTTTATGCCATTAACGAGCTTAAAAAACAAAGAAATACTTTTATAAGCAGTTTCAATGAAGAAACGGAGGAAATGCTGGAAGTTTTTAGTGACAACATTTTACACAACATAAATTTAAAGAAACAAAAAAATGCCACAAAAAGCTCGGAATTAGCACTTATCGATAATGAAGAATTCTCTCACTGGATTATTGCCAGCTCAATTATTAACCGGCTGGAATCAAAATACGATGACGAACTTTTTGAAATTGAGAATCGTCTGGATTTTATTGCAATTGGAAAAGTTACCCATAAAAGTAACCCCATCGGCCCTTATGCACTATGCCATATATTCAAGGGTCTGCTAGATGAGCGTTCCTTTCCTGATGCGCAAACAGAAGTTATTTATAACACCTACGAAGTAGTACTTAACAAAAAACTGCTCGATGTATACAGAAGCTTGAATAGCTTCCTTATCGATTCTGAAATACTCCCCGATCTTGAAAAGAACCTGGAAGTATCCAAGGTACCATCATCCGAGAGAGCCCCTCAAACAGGGGATAACACAAATGACCCGGACACTGATTTAGAACAGGCTGACAACACCGCAACCTCAAATATTGCGACACCTTCTGCTACAAGCCCTAATCACATACCAAACAGACAAAATAGCAATGGCATGCAGACAGGGCAGAACGATCCTGCATCAGTAAATCATGCACCCCCGACACAGGGCACGTCCAGCATAATGAATGTTGCCAGAGAACTCATGTCCTTGAGTGGAGCTTCTTCCCTTTCGCCTCAGGGTGGGGCTCCCGGCGCAATACCTCCGGGTGGGGCTCCTGCTGCGATGTCTCACGGTGATACTTCCAGCGTAAATGCACAAAGTGGGGCTGCTGAATATTACTCAACAGAAGATATTCATGCAGGGCTTAATTCAATAAGTAAACAATTTCCGTCGATCAGTTCCATGTCGGATCAGAATACCGGGCTCACCCAGCAAATGACCTCTGCACTTAATGAATTAAGTGCAGAGGATGGCATACCAAGGCATCTCAACCCTAAACAAGTTGAGGTATTTCAAATTGCCGAAAAGTTGCTCACTTACTTTCAGCACGATACATATTTACAACCACAGGCCAAAGCATGGGTGAATGAATTAGAATTACCTATGGCCAGAGCCAGTCTTGTTGATGAGGGAGTCCTCTCTGACAGTAATCACCCAGCACAGCAAATCCTTAACCTTATTGAAGAAATAAGTGAAAATCTCACTGTAGCAGCTGAAGATAAAAAACAAAAAACAAGCAACACTATCAATCAAACAATAGAACAGATAAAAAATGAAGTAGAAGACAATGCCGGCATTTTTTCAGACGTTCTTCATGAATTTGAAAACCTTAATAACGAAAACATCGCAGCCTACGATGAAAACTTGCAGGTTGTGCTTGCCGAATGTGAATCTCAACAAAAACTGGATAAAGGGCGATCGTATATTGTTGACTCTCTAAATACAAGAGTGGGCGACAAGCATATTCCTCGGGTTATTATTCAACTTTTAGATGCAGGCCTTACCAATATATTATTGGGCGCCTATATGCATAGCGGAGAAGATAGTTTAGCGCTAAAGAAGAATCTCGAATTGCTAGATAATCTACTCAGCAAGCTCACTAACATACGCGCACATGCTGACGATAAAATAGTGCCTGCAGAAAACATGCTCGCGTCGATATCCAACATATTGTCAGTTGCCAGCACTGACACAGAGAAAAACAAAAGACTCGTCGGCAATCTCACGAACTATCTTAAACAAGACTATGATATTAGTCAGATAGAATTAAAACACCTGCCAAAACTCTCCACCGCCTCCTTTGATAAAAAGAAAGATCCATATGCATCTAAACCTGATGATATTTCTAACGAGGAATGGGATGAGTATGTTGATAGTGCAGGCACATTCAAAGTAGATGAGCCAGCAAAGTTCAGGTACACACAAGAAAATGGTGAAACATTACCACTGAAACTAGTCTGGGCAGACAAGGACTTGTCCCATTATACTTTTGTTAACCCTATAGGGGAGAAGGAACTTGACCTGTCATTAGGTGAGGTTGCGTACCAGTTATATAAAAAGAATATTGAGCCTGCCTATGATTTAAATTCTCCCGTAATGGAAAGGGCCTCATTTAATTTCCTGGATGACCTGCATCAAGAATTTTCTGAACAAGCCAGCCTTGATGAGCTTACCGGCCTTATAAACCGGCGCAGCTTTGAGCGATTACTTAAGCTTAATACAAAAGAGGCGAAAGAAAATGAATCAACACACATTTTTGCCTACCTCGATATTGACAAGTTTAATGTAGTCAATAACACTTGCGGGCACTCTGCCGGGGACATTTTACTCAAAAACATCAGTGCCTTAATGAAGGATACTTTTCTTCGACTCGGCAACAGTATTTTTATATCCAGAATGGGGGGCAATGAATTTGGCATTCTGATAACTAATTGCGACATGGATAATGGCACCGTCCATATGGAAGGACTGCTGGACGCCTTCCATGACTTTCGTTTTAACTATGACAATAATGACTTCTCTGTCACTACAAGCATCGGCCTCATCGAAATAAATGAAAGTACTGAAAGTGTAAATCACCTGTTTAGATCAGCCGATTCAGCCCTTGTTTCAGCAAAGAAATCTGGCGGGAACACCGTTGAGGCGTACTCCCCTGATGATACTGAAACATCGCGCCGTCAACAACTAATGGAATGGGTTGGCCAAATCAATAAATTATTTGATGCAGGCATGATAAGCCTACGCTGTCAAAAAATAGAAGCACTCAAAGCCAGAGTTCACAGCAAAGCACACTACGAAATCCTGCTGGATGTTAAGGATATGGAGGGTAACAGCATATCCACTGAAGATTTTATTATTGCCGCTGAACAATATAATCGCATTCGGGAAATTGACACCTGGGTTCTTAATGAAGTAACTACGTGGTTAGAAAATAATTATGCCGAGGTCAAGGATATCATAAGTACTTTCTCCATTAATCTGTCGGGGGGTTCTATAAATGATAGAGGCTTCATGGAGACAGTCCATGATCGCTTAATGGAATTAACTATCCCAACAGATACGATCTGTTTTGAGGTTACCGAAACCCTTGCCATCAATAACCTTAAAAAAGCAGCCACCTTCATCTCAAAAGTCAAAGAAACAGGTTGTCGTTTTTCTTTGGATGACTTTGGAAGCGGCTCTTCTTCCTACACCTATCTGCGCGCACTGCCACTTGACTACATTAAGATAGATGGTGCATTTATCCGTAATATTACGACTAACACCCATGACTATGCTGTTGTCAAATCAATAAATGAGATTGCACACACCATGGGATTAGTAACAGTGGCAGAATATGTGGAAGATGAGATCATACTTCAAATCGTACGTGACGTTGGCATTGACTATGCCCAGGGATATGTCATTGAAAAACCCAAGCCACTTGACTCACTTCTCCTGTAAAATTATTTTATAACAGGCGCTGAAACTGCCGTGCAATATTAGTATTGCAACTCTCCCTGACTGAACCTATTCAAAAGTTCGGACGTAACTCCACTACTAAAGCGTTCGACAAATCGCTCAAAGTAATGAGGACGCGGTGTAAAATCAACAATATTTTCTGCGCCAACAACTTCCCGGGCGACGTGTGATGAACCCCCTAAAAAATCAACCAGGCCTTTTTGTATACTTTGCTCTCCATTCCAGATGAAACCAGAAAACAACTTATTATCTACCTGCAAACGCTCACCGCGTCCTTCCTTGACAGCATTAATGAATTGCTGATGTGTATTTTCAAGAATAGTCTTGATATGTTCTACATCCCCACTCTTTTCAGGTGAAAATGGATCCAGAAACCCCTTATGTTCACCCGCTGTATACAGTCTCCTTTCAACTCCCAACTTGTCCATTGTGCCTACAAAGCCAAAGCTATTCATTAGCACTCCAATGGAACCCACAAGGCTAGCTTTATCTGCATATATCTGTTCAGTAGCTGCGGCGATGTAGTAACAGCCGGATGCACAAATATCTGTTATTACAGTATAGATCGGTATATCTGGATATTTTTCCCTTAGTCGAACAATTTCATCGTATATGTAGCCTGATTGTACCGGACTACCGCCAGGACTATTACTTCGTAAAATAACCCCTGCCGTATGTTTATTTTCAAATGCATTTCTGAGCCCAGTTACAATATTGTCTGCACTGGCGGGGCTGCCCTCAGAGATAACACCCTGGATATCAATAAGCGCTGTATGGTCTCCTGATTTTATTCCGCTATCTACACCCTTACCTCCTATGTAAAACATAATTAGCAAAACAAATAGATAGGCGAACATCAATGATTTAAAAAAGATACTCCAGCGACGCGTCCGGCGTTGTTCATTTAACGCCGAAAACACCAATTTATTTATAGTGTCACGTTCCCAATTCTTATCCTGACTATCATTAGTTTCCGTATTACTCGGTTTGTCTGCCAACCATTCATCATTAGACATATTGTTTTCCTTACTATGAAGTAGGTTCAGACCAGCAAGTCTGAACAATCTGGTTTTGATTTTATGCCACATAATTTAACCAGGGTTCGAGATCTGAAATTGTATCAATACAACCCATTGGCTGGCATTTCAATAAACGTTCTGTTTCATGTACGCCATAACTTACTGCCAATGATGATGCATTGGCATTTTTTGCAAGTAACATATCGTACTCAGTATCCCCTACCATTAGGGTTTGTTCTGGTGCGGCTCCCAGAACATCCATCAATTCCAGTAACATTTGAGGATGAGGCTTGGAAAATGTCTCATCCGCTGTACGGGTTGCGTGAAAATATTCGCCCAGACCCGTCTCAGTTAAAACCCTATTCAGACCATTTCGCCCTTTGCCTGTCGCAACGGCAAGTAGGTAACCCATATCAGCCAGATTTTTAATGGCCGTAACAGCGCCAGGGAACATTTCTGATGGTGTCGTAGTATGGGACAAAAAATGATCACGGTAACGCTCACTCAAAGCTTTCACCAGTGCACTATCACCTTCAGGGAAAAGCACCTGCATCGCCTCGGTTAAGCCCAAACCTATGATATTTCTAACTTCTTCACGATTTTTTGTTTCCAGATCAAGATCGTCAATCGCAGCCAGAACACAATCCACGATCCGCGCCTCCGAATCCATCAAGGTACCATCCCAGTCAAATACCAGCAGACTAAAGTTCTTGTTCATATATCGTTTTCTAATTTATCCAGTATCACTTGCAATTCAGCGGGTAGAGGTGCCTGAATCGCTACCTTGCCAGAATCTTCCAGTTCAAATTTCAGTGTGCTTGCGTGCAAAAACAGGCGTTTTAGGCCCAAGGTGGCCATTTCCTTGTTGAATACATCATCACCATATTTAGTATCTCCGACAATGGGATGCTCACTGTGACGAGCATGCACCCTTATCTGATGGGTACGCCCGGTGATAAGTTCAACTCGCATCAGGCTCGTTTTTTGATATATCGTGACAGGTTCAAACACACTCAGGGCAACTTTACCTGCCGCATCTACCCGCACCAGCCGCTCTCCAGACTTTAGCTGGTTTTTGAGCAACGGGGCATCAACCCTGCGCCGCCCCCCCTTCCATTGTCCCTTAACCAGGCAAAGGTAATGCTTCTGTATCCCACCTTCTCGTAACAAAGTATGAAATTGCCTAAGACGGCTACGCTTTTTTGCAATCACAAGACACCCAGATGTGTCACGATCCAGACGATGGGCTAACTCCAGAAAGCGGGCCTCGGGGCGCATCACCCGTAAGGCTTCGATCACACCATAATTGAGCCCACTACCCCCATGTACTGCCATCCCGGAGGGTTTATTGATGATAAGCAGCCCTTCATCTTCGTAAAGGATACTATCTTTAAGTAAATGCTGGGCTTTTACGCTGGGTTTTGCCGGATCGGACTCCTCAGCAAGACGAATGGGGGGAATACGGACGATATCGTCCAGCAACAGCCGGTATTCAGGTTTTATGCGCTTCTTGTTTACCCTCACCTCCCCCTTTCGCAGAATTCGATAGATTCGGCTGCGAGGTACCCCTTTTAATATTCTTAACAGGAAGTTATCAATACGCTGACCTTGCTGCTCCTCATGGATCTCGACTTGCTGGACTTTATTATGATCAAGTTTCATACGTATATGATAACAGCATGCTATCTCATTGATACACATTGAAAATGCTGATATAGTCAGCTGCGGTTCTGTGTGTAAATCTTCATTGCATGCACCATATTAGTGCAGCAATATGGAACCATAAACAGGATCTGTTGTCTCTAAGGCTGACCGCTAGTATTAAAAGCTTATGAGTTTAAGTACAGATCAAACGGTTTACTACTGTGGATATATTTTGTATCAACAGTATTAGAATAAATTAATGACATTAGTGCGCTCCCGCAGCTTACTGCAGGATGGAGCCCATAGAACGAGAGTGAGCAGGGAATTAACACCCCTGTGATAACAGTATTTAAGTTCACCTCGCTGATGAGCTTCAGGCGATCCCGCCTCCGGTTGGAGTTGTGGTAGAGCGCCCAAAGAGATAATTAACATGAAAAGAATGCTGATTAACGCAACTCAGCCTGAAGAGTTGCGTGTCGCGCTTGTCGATGGACAGCGCATGTATGACCTGGATATTGAAAGTACCGCCCGGGTTCAGAAAAAGGCCAATATTTACAAAGGCCGCATTACCCGGGTCGAGCCTAGCCTCGAAGCGGCATTTGTTGACTATGGTGCTGAACGCCATGGTTTCCTCCCCCTGAAAGATATCTCCCGCAGCTACTTCAGTAGTAATGCTCCGTCCAGTGGACGCGTCAATATAAAAGAAGTACTCAAGGAAGGTCAGGAAGTCATCGTTCAGGTCGAAAAAGAAGAACGTGGCACCAAAGGTGCGGCCCTCACCACCTTCATCAGCATGGCTGGTCGCTATCTGGTTCTTATGCCGAATAATCCGCGAGCAGGTGGAGTTTCCCGTCGCATTGAGGGTGATGATCGAAGTGAGATCCGCGATGCGATGAGTCAGTTGGAGATTCCAACGGATATGGGTCTGATTGTTCGTACCGCCGGCGTTGGCAAAAATGTTGAAGAACTACAGTGGGATCTGGACTACCTGGTACAGGTATGGCGCGCCATCACTGAGGCCGCCGCAGAAGCACGCCCTGCCCCCTTCCTTATTTACCAGGAAAGCAGTGTAATCATTCGCGCTATCCGTGATTATTTACGCAAGGATATCGCCGAAGTCCTGATCGATGACCCAGAGACCTGTGAGCAGGCACAGGACTTCATGCGCCAGGTGATGCCCCATAACCTGAATAAAATTAAACTGTACCAGGATCCCGTTCCGCTATTTAACCGTTATCAGATTGAAAGCCAGATCGAATCGGCCTTCCAGCGTGAAGTACGACTGCCCTCTGGTGGCTCCGTTGTCATTGATCACACCGAGGCGATGATCGCTATTGATATCAATTCTGCCCGTGCAACCAAAGGCAGTGATATAGAAGAAACAGCCTTCAATACCAACCTGGAAGCATCCGATGAGATCGCAAGGCAGCTAAGGCTCCGTGATCTGGGCGGACTCGTGGTCATTGACTACATTGACATGACGCCTTCACGCCACCAGCGAGAAGTTGAAAATCGTCTTAAAGAAGCCTTGAAAATGGATCGTGCCAGGGTTCAAGTGGGCCGCATCTCTCGCTTCGGCTTGTTGGAGATGTCTCGCCAGCGAATACGCCCTTCACTGGGTGAGTCCAGTCAAATTGTTTGCCCTCGCTGTAGTGGTCAAGGCACAATTCGTGGTGTCGAATCTCTGGCATTATCAATTCTTCGCATTATCGAAGAGCAAGCCATGAAAGAGAAAACTTCTCGAGTCATCGCCCAGGTACCCCTTGAAGTCGGCACCTATCTGCTCAACGAAAAACGCACCATGCTTAATGAAATAGAAGCACGCCAAACAGTGCGGATTGTATTGGTACCCAATCAACATCTTGAAACACCAAACTATGATGTACAGCGTATTCGAACTGATGAAGAAACAACCACTAGCGAGTCGGCAATTAGTTATAGCCTGGCGACCAAATTTGAAGAATCAAACTTGCCGACCTCAGAAGCACCTAAGCCTGAAGCAGAACAAGCGGCAGTACAAAATATAGCTCAAGCTGCACCTAAGCCTGAAGCAAAGGCCCCTCGTAAAAAATCCCAGACAGCTAAAAAACCTGGGTTATTGAGTCGTCTATTCTCTGCTCTGTTTGGTACTGGTGAGAAGAAACAACCTGCTAAGAAAGGAAGACCAGGAACAAGAGGACGCAACCAACGGCAACGTACGGGT
>DAOWII010000011.1 GCA_030640985.1 Chromatiales bacterium | reverse complement strand
TTGGAGGAGGTGAACACCAGAGAAAAGAAGGGCTTATCGCCGTAACTGCTGAATTTCTTGTGGGCCATGGCAAACAGATCTTCATCCGATACCCCCCAGGTCGCTCTGAAGGCGCTGTCGGGATAATCGTTTTGATCAATTACATGGTTAAAACCGTTACCCATGAAGAAACTACGCATATTGTCGAAGTGTCCTTCGCCGCCATAGATAAAACCGGTGTCATAACCTTTGTCCTTCAGGAAACTGGCCAGGGTGAAAAAGTCACGCTGCGACTTGTTGAGTTTGACCACGCTGCGGGCCGGAGTTGGTAGAAAACCGCTCACTACCGCCTCTATACCCCGCACAGAACGGGTACCTGTAGCATAAAGGTTATCGAACCAGATGCCCTCATCGGCCAGCGCATCCAGATTAGGTGTTAAGGGCAGACCATCAAGTTTACCGACAAATTCCGCTCCCAGACTCTCTTCGAGTACGATCACCACATTCCAGGGACGGTTATGCGGCATGCTGCTCTTCTGTAAGTGACGAGTAGGTAGCTCAGGATTAGTGAAAGCAGCTGCATCTATTCTCATCTCGTCGCGCATGATACCGACCACCTGCTCGAAGGGCATCTTGCCGTAAGGGACACCGCCTGCTTCGTCATGACGTGAAAGGTAAACCGCATACAGCATGGTGTAGGTTGAATTTAATGCCAGTTCATTAACCAGGTGATCTGAAGTGAGTGCCACCGTGCTGGGGTTGGCAGCACGGTGGTCCAGGCTTGAACGCCCGGCCATGACAAAGATAAACAGTAACAATGGCACAAGTACCAGAGCAGGTAATAATTTCACCGGTTGCTCCAGTACCAGCAGGCGCTGAGTGAGTTTGTAAAACAGAATGCTTGCCAGTGGTACAACTATTGTCGAAAGCAATAGTTGCAGTGGGTATTCTGCCAGCAGAGTCATGCCTACCTCTTGATAGTGCTTGAGGTATTCGACGAAAATATAGTTAGGGCGTGAATCATATTGATTGATAAATGATGGCGTCGACAGCTCCATGAAGGCAATAAAGGAAAACCATACGGACATGTAAACAAGCAGGAACTTGCGCCAATATTTAAAGGCGCCAAGATGAGTCGAGAACAAGGGTGTCATGCTAGCTGGCAGGAGCATAATCATAGCCAACAATAGCAAGTCAAATCTCAAGCCCTGCACGAAGATAAAGCTATATTGCTCTGTTTCCTGCACTCGTTCAAATTGCCATGCAAAGAAGCCCAGTCTGCTCAAACTCAAAAAGACCAGCATCAACCCTAGCGGAGCTAGAATAAGCAGCAAAGGCTTAATTACATTATTGCGTAAATACACTTAAATTTAGTACCTCAAAGCAGGTAAATGGAAAAACCACAAAATACGGTATTTAAGGATGGATGTCTTATAAGTATTTGTCCCATCCCCTTTCTTAGTCCTCAAATTTCTTCAGTAATTTTAATCGGGTCTGACTTTTTTGGTTTTTACTTGAGGATTCCACATCATTTAAGGACGTTAATGACTTCGGAACGCCTTATTTGAAATTTTTCGGGGTCTCTCTGGCTTAGTTGTGACCAATAACCAAAATCTAACATTGCCATTATAACAGCTTATTGGTATCTAACTAATGTGAAATTATTAAAAGAAGTTTAGTAGATATTTCTTAAATATAGCTTAATGCATATTCAGCTCCAGACAACAGTATGGTATTTAAGGGGGGATGGCGGTTGAATAATCAGGACACCACCCCAATATTTAATATCTGACAAAGAAAGGATAAGTGTTCAGTTTAGTTTATACTGGATCCTTGAACCGAAATTATTTTCTTCATTGCTATGTAACCTGGATGCCATCCATGCCTACGTTAACCTGCTCACGGCTTATGAATAAGCCTTTAAGAAACACTTTAGCCATTCTGATAGTGCTATTCGCCTTTGCCGGTTGTGATAGCCAACAGCAGTCGGCAGATGGACAAGAGGCAGCACCCCAAATCAGTGCAGAGGATCCGGCTAGCACCCAGCGTCTGGCAAAATCCTGCCTGCAATGCCACCCGATAAATACGGCAATCAATAACTCTGTTTCTCCCCATATTACTGGACAGCCCGCTGCCTACCTCGCCAAGGCTATGCGCGACTACCTTTCCGGTGCACGAGAGCATCAGGGCATGGGTAATGCGGTCAGGTTATTAAAGGATGCTGAACTGGATGCACTGGCTGTCTATTACAGTGAACAACCCGCTGCCTGGCTCAGCATGCCATCTCCTGTTGAGCATGGACGGACTATGGACCGGGATGAAGCCATTGCAGCGGGCAGAGTCCTGGCCGCGCCTTGTTTTTCCTGTCATGGCGACGAGGGTAACAGCACGAGGGAAGGGGTGCCCAGCCTTGCTGGACTTAGTAGTACAAGTTTTACTAATGCCATAAATGACTATTTCCAGGGCCAGCGTCAGAGTAAGGTAATGTCCGTATTCAAGCACACCATTGATGCTGAAAAGATCGCCCGGTTGGCCGCGTATTTCTCCAGTCGTTCGCGTATCCTCACCGACTTGCCTACCCAGGGTAATACCGCTACAGGGGAAAGCCTGGCCAACCGTTATTGTGCAGGCTGCCACGGGGGCGAAGGTAATAGCGTGTTGGAGGAGTATCCATCCCTTGCAGGTCAAAATTACCAGTACATGGTTGCAGCGACCTCGGCTTATCAGGATGGGACACGCCACAGCGATTTGATGCAGGAGGCGGTTGAAGCCCTTAGCGGGGATGATATTGTCAATCTTTCCACCTACTATGCCACCCGCAAGTACCGTGTGCAGAAGCTTGCCCCGGTCAGTCCTGATGCTCTGCCGATGGTATTAGCTGCCGATAGCGCAAGAATGTGTGTGGGATGTCATGGTCACGATGGCCATAGTTCTATCAAGGGAACACCCCACCTAAGTGGCTTGAGTCAGGAGTACCTGGCGGAAGCCATCAACCAGTATAAAAATGGTCAGCGAACTCACGGTTTGATGAAATTGTTGGCAGGCCAGTTAAGCGAGATTGATGTGGAATTGGTGAGTCTGTACTTTGCAGGGCAAACACCGCGCTCCAGCATATCGCAAGGTAAAAAATCAAAAGTGGCACAGTCGATAATATCGGCATGTGAGGCTTGCCACGGCGAACAGGGGAACAGCCCTTCCGCGAATGTCCCCAGCCTGGCGGGGCAGGATGTTGATTATCTGGTTGAGACGATGAGCCAGTATAAAAACAAACAGCGCCCCAACAGCGAAATGCGAAACGCCGTGGAAAAAGTTGCTCGTTCTGATTTTAAACCTGTTGCCACCTACTTTGCTTCTCAAGCACCCAGGCGGCCGGAATTTCGAGTACCGGAAACTTCGCAACAACTGGCTGAAAAATGCAATCGCTGTCATGACGAAAACGGTGGCGGTGGTGACGATCTATTAATCCCACGTATCGCCGGTCAACAGCAAGCCTATTTATTCAAGGTATTAGGTCATTACAAGGCGCAGGACCGCAAGCATTCAGGCATGCACGCCATGGCAGATGGTTTAAGTCACTGGGAGATGCACAGTATCGCGAAATACTATGCGCGAATGCCTGCTACCGGGCAGTGAGCTCTACTTAAAGCTCTGCATCGTGATAAATGTTCTGAACGTCATCCAGGTCATTTAGCATATCGATAAACCGGTGAAACATCTCTACATCATCCCCGGTGACTGGCTTAGTGGCTTTTGGCACAAATTGAATTTCATCTACATCAAATTCAATCTCACCCAGGGTATCTGTTAATGCCTGTTTAGCTTTAAATTGATCTGTGTGAGGGGTGAATACGGTGACGGTTCCATCTTCGCTTTCAATGTCAGCAACATCAACATCGGCCATCATCAATGCATCTAGCGCTGCCTCTTCATCACCTTTAAATACCAGGATGCCCGCGTGGTCAAACATGTGACTGACGGTGCCTTCGGTGCCTATCCTGGATTTGGTTTTGGTAAAACACTGGCGTACATCACCAAAAGTACGGTTAGGGTTATCGGTTAGACAATCAACAATAACCATGCAGCCGCCAGGACCAAAGCCCTCATAACGGGCAATGGCGAAGTCTTCACCGCCACCATCTTTAGCCTTATTGATAGCCTTATCAATGACGTGAGCAGGAACCTGGTCTTTTTTGGCACGTTCAATCAGTCCACGCAAGGTCAGATTCCCCTCAGGGTCGATGCCGCCAGATTTGGCCGCAACGTAAATGCCACGACTATGCTTGCTGTAGACCTTGGCCTTGTTGTCAGACGTTTTGGCCATGGATTCTTTTCGGTTTTGATAGGCTCTGCCCATGGTGTTGAGATTCCTTATAAAATCAAAAATTGGATTTTATCGTTTTAGACCAATAGAAACCACTGGTTTTTATTGGTCGAATCAAGATACTTTCGGGGTAGGAGTAAGGTGAAAGGGGAGGAGGGGTTAAGTTCCTGGCAGATATGTGTTTTTAATCCCTCTGCGCCCTTGTCTGGATATCTTCAGTTTCGCCTAATCAAATTTAACCGGTGATTGTGGTTTTGTATTAACGTGTAAGGTGAAAATATCTGGCCGTGAATAATGGCCAGCTACATCGAATGCGCGTTTTGATTCAGCTACCCGCGCGCAATCGACATCACAATACAAAATGCCCTCTTCGTTTCTCATCGGGCCAGCGACAATTTCTCCACCAGGGGCGATGACAACAGAATCACCCTGATTGATCCACTCATCATTGTCCGGATATAACATGGTCTTCTCAGGAAAATCATCGGGGATGTTTTCTGCCCGTAATACGTTTCCACTGCCTACCACCCAGCAGCAGCCTTCCCGGGCAATATGTTGCAGACTGCCTATCCAGTCATCACCACTGTCATAAGTGGGAGCAATATAGATCTCCACACCCTGTGAATACAATGCATACCTTGCCAGGGGCATGTAATTTTCCCAGCATAGAAGTGCGCCTATTCGTCCGCCTGGTGTGTCTACTACCTTCAGACCGGAAGCATCACCAAAACCCCACACCATGCGCTCTGGATTTGTAGGCATGAGTTTTCGGTGATGGTTTAACAGGGTGCCAGCGGGGCCGATAGTGACTACAGTGTTATAAAGCGTGGCACGACTTAGCTGGCTGTCTCTTTCATGCATCCCACAAACAATGGTGAGTTTATGCTCTTTTGCAGCAGCGTAAAGGGGGTTTAAATCATCGCTTTCAATACTCACCGCATTATTTAATAAACGAGAATGAATCTCTGATGACAGCGCATAATCACCTCCGGGCCTTAAACGCCATATCCATGCTGGGTATCCGGGTATAAAGGCCTCGGTAAATATAACAAGTTCGGCACCGGAGGTTGCTGCTTCTTTAACTAGATTAACCGCACTTTCTATGGTCTTTTCTTTATTCAGGAATACCGGTGCTTTTTGAATAATGGCTAATTTGGTCATTTCACTTAATCCTCTGTTAGTGATTTATCTATCAATGTGCATAGACAAAGCACAAAATCACGAATTTTATTCGGGTAATGTCACACCTGAGCCACCAGCTTCTGCTGGCAGATCTTTCATTTTTGGCAATCCATCTTTCATACGGTGAACAGTCTCCTGATAATTAACATGCAGAACTGGTTCAAAGGGAAAGTTAGGGATGATAGCCGCAGGTACATCCGTCAAGGCCATATCGGGATGTTCGGTAAACAGGTGGCCGCCACAAGTTTTACACCACTTACGAGCACTTTGAGGTGTTTTGCTATGCGTTCCAATATTATCCGCTCCCTGTGTTATCGTCAAAGTATCAGGTTTCCATAAAGTGAAGGCGCTGACAGGTCCTGCAGACCAGTGCCGACATGAATCGCAATGGCAATAGGCCATAAGTGCCGGGCTACTACTGACTGTGAATTTTACATCACCACAAAAACAGCTTCCATTGTATGTTTTTTCATTGCTCATGATAATTATCCTTTTCTGATTGACGGTGTATAGCAAGTAAAACAGAAAGGTTTGGGGTTGTTAAGTACGAAAACTGTAGTTTAAACTACGAAAACTGTAGTTGCTGCCACTTGGGATTCAAGAGAGGAATGAATATGAAAGGCTATGGACAGTTTTGCCCAATTGCTAAAGCATGTGAGGTACTGGGAGAGCGCTGGACACTGTTACTGATACGGGAGTTATTGTGTGGTAGCCATCGCTATAATGATTTCAAGCGTGGCCTGCCATTAATCTCCCCCACCATGTTGTCGCAACGACTGAACACCTTACAGGAACGAGGTCTGGTCGAGCGCAAGCGATCCAGCGATCAAAAAAGTCACGAGTACCATCTCACCCGGGCTGGGCGCGAACTGGAACCCATTGTCATGGGGCTGGGTGAATGGGGCGCGCGCTGGGTACGCAGCCAAATGTCGGAAGATGACCTGAGTGTTGAACTGTTGATGTGGGATATGCGTCGTACCATTAATAACTCCGCATTACCTCAAGGCCGCACAGTGCTGCACTTTGAGTTCAAAGACCTGGATAAAAACTACAGACACTGGTGGATGCTCGCAGAAAATGACGATATCGATTTATGTGTTGATGACCCCGGCTTTGACCCCGATGTGAGGTTCGTTAGTGATCTAAAAACAATGACTCAACTATGGCTCGGTGACACGACCTTGTCTAAAGCACAATCAAGTGGCAAATTAGATGTCAAAGGCACATCATGTCTGATACGGAATATTTCCAAATGGTTAGTGTATAGCGGATTCTCGGGTATCACATCAGGAGTACAGGCGTAAGTAACTATATTTATTCACCGACCAGAAATCGAATAATATAATTAAGGAGAACGTAAATGATATACAACAATATTCTCGAAACCATCGGCAATACCCCCGTCATCAAATTAAATAACATGGGCCCCGACCATGTAGACATTTATGTAAAGGTCGAGGCATTTAACCCGATGGCATCGGTGAAGGACCGTCTCGCGTTCGCAATTATGAAAGATGCCATCGATAAAGGCATACTGAAACCCGGACAAACGGTGGTTGAAGCAACCTCAGGTAACACCGGTATTGCACTGGCTATGGTATGTGCCGTGATGGGCCACCCGTTTGTGGCAACCATGGTGGAGACGTTTTCTGTTGAACGTCGCAAGTTGATGCGGGCGCTGGGTGCAAAAGTGATTCTCACACCCGCCGCTGAACGTGGTAGCGGAATGGTCAGGCGAGCAGAAGGGCTGGCAGAAAAACACGGATGGTTCCTGGCCCGTCAGTTTGAGAACCCCGCCAACCCGGCCTATCATCGAAATACCACCGGCCCCGAAATTCTTAGAGACTTTGCCGGTAAGCAACTGGATTACTGGGTCACAGGCTGGGGAACCGGGGGGACGCTCACCGGTGTCGGTGAAATGATGAAGGTGGCACGCCCTGAAACCAAAATTATTGCAGCTGAGCCCGCCGCTGCCTCCATGCTTTCAGGGAATGATTGGTCGCCACATAAGATCCAGGGCTGGACACCCGACTTTATTCCCGAGGTGTTAAATGAGGGTGTCGCCGACAAGATCATTCCTGTCGATGATGCAAAGGCATGTGATGTAACACTGGAGCTGGCTCGCAAAGAAGGTATTTTTGCAGGTATATCATCCGGAGCAACCCTGTCTGCGGCGCTTGAAATTGCTGAAAGTGCGAAAAAGGGTAGTGTGATTCTTGCGATGCTGCCGGATACGGGAGAGCGTTATCTCAGCACAGTCCTCCTGGAAGGTGTCAATGAAGGCTCAGATGATGAGTGGCTTGATGGCCTTTAAGAAAAAGTCTCTAGTGTGTCTGCGTATTATCTGATCAAATATTCACTCTCACAACAGAAAAGGCCCGCACTGGCGGGCCTTTTCCACGATTCATTGCATGGTAACAGGCTTTTTCATATTCAATTCTTAGTGGGCGTGCCATCGAAGCAACTCCTTTTGTTAATGCGCTAACTTCCTGTCGGCGCATTGTGTAACAAAATCCGTATCAAAGACATGAGGATTGGAACCGTTTGCTCTGACATGATTGATGATTTTCGAACATCAGAATACGACTTAAATACGATAAATCAGAATTTGACCCCTTGATTGTTGAGTATCGTTCCAAAAGAATGGTCTGTTCACGACTGTTTTTAGTATTTACCTAACGGCCGTCAGGCCAATAACAAAACTTTCCGTATCTCTATTGTAATTCTTCAGGGTCTCACCGTATCCTGTCCAATATTTCACAAACACTTTGGCGTTATCCAGGTTACGCAGCAATGGAATATATCTAAATATCGAACTCTTTACTGCAGCATCATAGCGGAATCTAAAACCATGGTAATCATTTTCGTTGCCCTGTCTATACATGCTTGAAACCTGATGGTTATTACTAAAGATGTATGTAAGGTTAATATCTACATTACCATAGTAATCAAAGATGTCTTTATTGTCCGGCACCCATTTTGACTTTGATCCGCCAAATACAATGACTCTTAGCTGTGGTTCTATAATTAATTTATGCTGATTTTTGAAGATTAAGTGATACTCAGGCTCAATATATGATGTATTCCATCCTCGAGAACCGGCACCATCTTCGCCTGTAGACTCATGGCGAAAAAAACCATATTGGATACTAACAAGACCCTCATTTACTTTTTTGTCCTGTATGTAAAAAAGTTCGGGTGAAAAGTTGATTTCGCGAAATGGAGCTGATGTCTCATCTATACTCCATTTGGCAATTTGAGAAAACCCAAAGTACAAATTGTTTTTTTCTGTCAACTTGTATTTAAGGCTTAACTGAAACTCGGCATCACCGGAGGTGTCTTTATCTGAATGATCTACGACTATCCCAAAGTAGCTAGGGCGATATGATGAAAAGTTTGAGTCCTCCAGGTCAAGTTCCTCAAAAATACCAGTGAATGGTTTGCTTTCCGTTGATTGATCTATCGCCTCATTTGCTAGAGATACCCCAGGTAAAGTCGAGCATACGAGTAATGTAACTGATAATAATAGTTTGTCTTTCATCCTGTTTTTCATTATTGTTCCTTTGATACTCTGATTAGAGTAAACCTATCCCCAATTATTTTTATTATTGGGATGAAAGGTGGGTGTCCTGTTGGTGTAGTGTCTGTTTTTATATATTCTGGCTAACCAAGAGCATTCTCTTTGAATTTTTTCTGTATCTCTTCAATTGCTTCGCTGTGACTGAGTAATGCTTCAACACAATCCCTGTCCAGTTCTTCATCGGCCATTTTCCTGAGGGTAGAAAAGGCCTCTTCATTGCTCCATGCTTCTTTGTAAGGACGTCTACTGGTAAGGGCATCGAAGATATCGGCGACGGCAATGATACGGGCTTCAAGTGGAATGTCATCACCAGCCTTACCTTCAGGGTAGCCACGTCCATTGACCGTCTCATGATGACTGAAGGTAATGTTACGGAGGGTGTCTATGTGGTCGATATTTTTCAGGCCAAAGTTTTCCAATAGATTATCTATGATCACTTTACCCTTCTGGACATGACCTCGCATGATGACCATTTCTTCCTCAGTAAGCTTACCTGGTTTAAGAAGGATATTATCGGGAATAGCTATCTTTCCAATATCATGTAGGGGAGCAAACATGAATATGTGTTCGATATAGCTGTCGTCAAGGTGATATTTGTCTGCCAATGTTTCCGCGATCAGACGACTGTAGCGTGACATTCGATCAAGGTGGCTACCGGTTTCCGGATCACGATGATGGGTAATATGGCCGGATGTCTTGATGGCTGCGGTTAAGGTTTGAATTGAATTAAGTTCATTAATCACCATTAAGGTAATCATGTGACCGTGGAGATCAATTTTCTCCAGTATTATTTCATCAAACACCTCTTTTTCATAAGAATTAAAAAAGAGAAAACCAAAGAACTCACCATTATTAAACATCGGCATGGTATAACTGGCAGCATAGCCTTGCCGCCCCAAACGTTGATGATGTTTTTTATTGCTATCTTCGAAGGTCAGCATATTATTGATTACGCGGGATTTACCGCGATCAAAAATTTCTTTTAGTGAGGGTGCGTTATCGATGATGGTTTGATAATTCTCAAGGGGATTATCTTCGCCACTGCTGTGCATATAGGTCTTGAGGATTCGGGTTTTTGGATCATAAAGGGCTAGTGCAATACGTGCGATGAAGGGGGCGTACTTTTGTACGGATTCGTGGGCTGCAATGAGTTTTTCTTTGAGTGAGCCGCTACGATTTAGAAACGCCTGGGCGTCCTGATGTGAAAAACTTTCATCGTTAGCCATAATATTAAAGACCACTACCCCTATTAGCTGTATTTTAGTATAAGAATAATAACGTATTTAAGGATGAGTGTCCTATTAATGGCTTCAGGCTACATAAGCCTTTGTTTTATATGGTCATTAAGGGTGGGGGCTATTGGCACTTACCAAATGTTCGATTTTGTTAGGTTTCCGGTCTATTCTCTAATATATAGATACTATCGAGATGCTGGTTATGAGGGTAAGAAAGATAAGCTCGCTCTTTTCTTTCTGTTGAACAATCTAAATAATTAAAATCTTATGGAGCGTGCAATGTCATTCAAGAAACCTATATCTCTATGCATTCTAATATTTTCTTCTTCGTTATTTACAATTAATGCCTTTGCAAAGGTGGATGAGGTCAAAAACGAATTTGTATCTGTGTTTTATACGGCTGCCAGCGAATATTGTTATCGTGATATGGCCACTGATGGCAACTTTGCTGACCTTAATGCGGCCTCTGATGCATCACTTGAAACACTCTGGAGTAAATTGCTTGTTAAGGGCGATAAAAACAACCCACCAAGTGAACTATATATTAAAAGAGTTGGGCTTAGCCCAGCAGGAAAAATTAATGAGTTTGGGCTCTTAATTAGCCGAGGAAGTGAAATTGTTAACTGTGATGTTGTCTACCCTCAGGCCCCTGCAATCTTTAAAGCAAGATCAAACCAGGTAGTGCTTGCAAGGGAACTTCAAGAACTGATTTTTGAAAGCAGTGCATGGATCAATTTTACAGTTGGAGATGATCTGTACGAAAGAATGTGGGACGTTGTTAAAGTAGCAGCTATTAACGAGGAACTAATTAAAATAGAATTATTTTATTCTTCAGACCCAGTCAATCCATTTGCTGTTTATGAGATCCCCGGCGCATATCATCAGGCTTGGGGAGTTCATTCTGGTGCTGGTACAGTCATTTATTTTACAGACGAAGCTGGAAGTGTCGGTTCGGTACTTCCAGGAGGTATTTTAATAAATGTTGATATCCTCTCTCTGCAATTTCTATACATTTCTGCTTATTTTCTAAATAATATCTCAATTTAGTTTCAAATTCTTTTATAGATGAATACTCCACATAATTAACTCCATCTGTAAATCCATTAGGAAAGAGAATATTGTATTTTTGAGAAAAACAACAGCTTTTATTGGCGATAATTTCCCATATTCTGGCATTACAATCACCTCCACCCCAAGCATCTATAGATATATAAGAAGATGCTATTAGTCTTATATATTCTTCATAAGCTAGACCTGATTCCAAAACAATATTAAATCCTTCTCTTTTCAGCTTTCTGCATACTCTCTCAACACCTAATCTTAAACCAGTTTTTTTCTGCCCAAAGGAACAAAAAACATCAACTTTTTTCTCAAAATCATAATTTCCATAATATTTTT
>DAOWII010000098.1 GCA_030640985.1 Chromatiales bacterium | reverse complement strand
GTCATAGTTGTTACTATTCTAACTAATTTTTGAGGATTCGTACATATCTGATTGTTCTGGCAGGGATTATAGTGTCCAAAGACCAGGGGGAATCTATCTGTGCTCTCATTCTTCTATTTACCGATACTCCACACTCACCTGCTCTTCGCCCATGAGTTGTGAAAGTCGGTTCAGTAATTCGTCAGTAGGTCGTACGCGCCATTGTTCACCGAGGTTTATTTTGGCACTGCTTTGGTCGTTGTGATAATCGAGGTAGATGGGACATGAGCCTTCCCGGAAAGGTGTCAGTACTGATTCCAGGGACGCGATAAAGCCGTTACCGGCACGGGCCTGGTCGAGTTTAATCGTTAGACCTTTAGCAAAGTGTTCTCTGGCTTTTTCTACATCGTAAACTTCACTGATATTAATTTTGGTTCCACCACTAAAGCTGTCTTCCACCACTTCGCCTTGCACGATAATAACTTTGTCTTTTGCCAATAGGTGCTGGCAGCGGTCGTAGGTTTCGGAGAACATTGCCAGCTCATGACGAGCGCTGCGATCATCAATAGTGACAAAGGCCATTTTCCCACGCTGAGTATTGCGAGTACGCAGGGCAATCACCAGCCCCGCAACCACCACCTGTTTTTTGCGTTGGGGATTCAAATCTACCAGTCGAGTGCTAACAAACTGTTTTAATTCCTGCTGATATTGTTCAATGGGATGGCCGGTGAGATAAAGTCCCAGGGTGTCTCGCTCACCTAGCAGGCGTTGTGCTTCGTTCCACTCCGGGACCTCGTCATACTGAACGGGACTGGAATCCGAGGTGTCGGCAAAGCCAAACATATCTTCGACCCCGGCCTGATCATTTTGCAAATGTTGTTCAGCCACTTTAAGGGCTGCATTAATGGCCGCAGTAAGGGTGGCGCGATTGGGGCCGATATTGTCCATGGCACCGGCGCGGATCAACGCTTCCAGTACGCGGCGGTTGACCTTTTTTACATCCACCCGCTGGCAGAAATCAAACAGGTTTTTGTAGGGTGCTTCCTTCCTGCCAGCGACAATACTTTCGATGGCCGCAGCCCCTACCCCTTTGATGGCCCCCAGTCCGTAAAGAATACTTTTGTCATTGGGCGTGGTGAAGCGATAATCACAGCGATTCACATCCGGGACTTCAACGACTAGCCCCATGTGGTCACAGTCATCAATAAAAGTGACTACCTTGTCGGTATTATCCATGTCCGAGGACAACACCGCTGCCATGAAGGCTGCGGGGTAGTGGGCCTTGAGCCAGGCGGTTTGATAAGAGACCAGGGCATAGGCAGCAGAGTGAGATTTATTGAAACCGTAACCGGCGAATTTCTCCATCAAATCGAAAATGTAAGTGGCGGTCTTTTCCTCGACACCATTTTTCACTGCCCCTTCTGTAAATAAGTCCCGCTGTTTGGCCATCTCCTCCGGTTTTTTCTTGCCCATGGCACGGCGTAACATGTCGGCACCGCCGAGAGTGTAACCGGCGAGCACCTGAGCAATTTGCATCACCTGTTCCTGATAGAGAATCACGCCATAGGTGGGCTTGAGAATAGGCTCCAGTGCCGGATGAGGATACTCAACTTTTTGTCGGCCATGTTTACGATTGATAAAGTCATCCACCATGCCCGATTGCAACGGACCGGGACGATACAGGGCCACCAGTGCGATGATTTCTTCAAAGTCATCCGGTTGCAGACGTTTGATCAGATCTTTCATACCACGGGATTCCAGCTGGAACACCGCGGTGGTTTCGTATCGTTTTAATAATTTGAAAGAAGCCTCGTCGTCCGTAGGCAACAGAGCGACATCCAGTGGTGCTTCGCCCTTCTCTGCCCGCTGGGCATTAACCGTCTTTTGTGCCCAGTCGATGATGGTGAGGGTACGCAGGCCCAGAAAGTCGAACTTGACCAGACCCACCGCCTCCACGTCGTCTTTGTCGAACTGACTAACGATGCTGGTGGAATCCTGTTCACAATACAATGGCGTAAAGTCGGTGAGCTTGGTGGGGCCAATGACTACGCCCCCGGCATGCTTGCCGGCATTACGGGTGATGCCTTCCAGAGAACGGGCCAGATCGATAAGTCCCTGCACATCTTCTTCATTTTGGTAGCGCTCACGCAGGGTTTCCTCCTGCTCCAGAGCCTTGTCCAGAGTGATACCCAGATCAAAGGGAATGAGCTTGGCGATTTGATCCACAAAACCGTAGGGGTGGCCCAGCACGCGGCCCACATCACGTACTACCGCCTTGGCAGCCATGGTGCCGTAGGTGATGATCTGCGACACATGGTCGCGGCCATACTTATCGGCCACATAGTCAATAACCCGGTCGCGGCCTTCCATGCAAAAATCCACATCGAAATCGGGCATGGAGACACGTTCGGGATTGAGGAAACGTTCGAACAGCAGCTCATATTTAATTGGGTCGAGATCGGTAATGGTCTGGGCATAGGCCACCAGTGAACCAGCACCGGAACCACGGCCAGGCCCGACAGGAATGTCATTATCTTTCGACCATCGAATGAAGTCCGCCACAATTAAAAAGTAACCGGGAAAACCCATATCGATAATTACGTCCAGCTCCAGCTCCAGACGTTCGTCATAGGGTTTACGTTGCTCAGCAAACTCTGGAGCAGAGGTATCAAACAATGTGGTCAGACGTCGCTCCAGACCCTCCCTTGACTGCTGGCGGAAGAACTCATCCATGGTCATCCCGGCGGGGATGGGGAAATTGGGTAGAAAGTTCTCGCCCAGGGTTAGTTCCAGATTACAACGCCTGGCGATTTCTACGGAGTTTTCGATGGCCTCGGGAATATCGGCAAACAGCGCGATCATCTCCTCGGGGCTACGCAGGTATTGCTGATCGGTATAATTATGAGGGCGACGCGGATCATCCAGGGTGCGGCCATCATTAATACAGACACGAGCCTCGTGGGCGTCGAAATCATCCTGCTGAAGAAAACACACGCTATTGGTGGCGACCACCGCTACCCCCATGGTTGCAGCCAGGTCTACAGCCGCAGATAGATAGGCATCCTCACCTTCACGGCCGGTACGTTGCAACTCCAGGTAGTAATTGTCACCAAACAAACGAATCCATTCAGTGAGCAATGTTGCTGCCTGCTCCCGGTTGCCACTGAGAAGGGCCTGTCCCACATCACCCTCACGGCCACCGGACAGCACAATCAGCCCCTTACGATAATCCTGCAACCATTCCCGTTGCAGAATGGGAATTCCGCGATGCTGCCCTTCCAGGTAGCTCTGGGACACCAGGTGAGTGAGGTTGAGATAACCCTCGTGATCCTTACACAGCAACACCAGACGGCTGGGGTTATTAGGATCCTGTTCATTATGTAACCAGACATCAACACCGATAATGGGTTTAACCCCGGCATTCTGTGCGGCGCGGTAAAACTTGACCATGCCGAACAGGTTACTCTGATCGGTAATCGCCACCGCAGGCATATGAGCCGCTGCTACAGTCGACACCAAGGGCTTGATGCGGACAATGCCATCGACAAGGGAAAATTCGCTATGAACGCGGAGGTGAACAAAACTGGCTTGCATGGATGAGAAGTTACAGGGAGGGGCGGCGGGTTTCAAGACTTGACTTTATCACTTTAGCCGATTGTCTTACACTGGCGCGGATATGGCTAACGAACATCCCTTCGCACAATACATCCGCATCCTTGGAAAAGGTCGCAATGGCTCCCGGAGTCTAAGCCAGCAAGAAGCCCATGCGGCCATGAACATGGTGATCACCGGTACCGTTGAGCCCATGCAACTCGGGGCCTTCCTGATGCTGTTACGGGTCAAGGAAGAGACCGCCGAAGAAGTGGCTGGCTTTGTCCAGGCGGTGCGAGAGAGCCTGAATCTGCCAATCGACCTTCTGACAGAAATGAGAGTCGATCTGGACTGGTCTTCCTACGCAGGGAAAAAACGACAATTGCCCTGGTATTTGCTGGCCGCACAATTATTGGCACAAAACGGCGTACGCATCCTGATGCATGGTGCGGCGGGTCATACCGCAGGCAGACTCTATAGCAAAGACGTACTCCCCCAGTTGGGCATTCCTGTGGCATCCGATTTGGAACAAGCCAGGGCCCAGATAAATACCACCAATTTTGCCTATCTGGATCTGCAACAATTAAGTCCGGTCTTGCATGAAATTATCGAACTACGCCCATTGCTTGGATTACGTTCCCCTGTGCATACCATTGCTCGATTGATAAACCCGTTGAACGCGCCCTATTCCCTGTGCGGAATATTTCATCCCGGCTATCGCCCCATCCATCAACAAGCGGGCTTACTGCTGGAAGATGAACATTTGGCAGTGATTAAAGGGGACGGTGGTGAAGCCGAGCGCAATCCTGATCTTACCTGCTTAATTCAAAGTCTGCATCAAGGCGAGACCACGGAAGAAGAATGGCCCGCCATGTTTGAAAAACGCCACCTGCGTAGTGATGACCTGGACATCAATCAACTTATCGAAACCTGGCAGGGAAATAACGAAAATGAATATGGCGTGGCGGCCGTTATTGGTACAACAGCGATATGCATGCAATTAATGGGCAAGACTAAAAATCGTGAGCAGGCTGAAACTCTGGCAAGGGATATGTGGAACAAAAGGGATAAGCAGGAACTTTCTAATTAACTTTCTCAACAAAGAAGGAGCGGTAATAAATAGAAAGCGTTTAACTTTTATCTAAATTTAGTTCTAATTTTAATGCGGGTTTTATTTATGTACTACATACATGCCACTAAATGACATGGCCACGTCACTGCCACACATAATGCGAGACTCCAGCATTATTCTTCCCCTACCCTTTTTTCTTAAGATTTTGATAAAGCTTTTCAGGGAGTCAGCATCGGTTAATTCACATACCGCATTAAAATCCATGTCTACCGGTTTGTGATATTTCACACTGCTTTCATAAATCACGATTTGGCCCGACAGACCCTCCTTTAGCAAGGTCATATAAAGCATGCCCCAACCCGCCAGCACGGCCACAGAATAGAGACTGCCGCCAAAGGCCGTGCATTTATGATTAATGTTGGGTTCAAGGGGCGCGAAAAGTGTTAACTGATCCTTGTGGTATTTTTTAACCTGCAAACCCAAAGACAGGCTAATGGGGATCTCACGGTAAAAGACGTCTTGTAGTATTTGTTCCTGGGTTTTTCTGCTGATGTTATTCATAACGCTTTGAGCTTAGTATTTGACTCCCTCACCAAGAAACCCAGTCAGACCTCGTTTGGAAGCTGCACTTAACCAATTACGCAGTTCATTCACTGCTTCGCCCTCGGGTATATCGTCAACACTGCCCCCTGAGCGCAGGATACGAAAGGCTGCTTCAATGGCCTTATAGTTGTCACCCTTGATACCATTACGACGCAGGCCAACAGCATTCAAACGGTAATGGGTAAGTGGCTCACCTGCCACCATGGTGTAGGGCATGACATCACGGCGCACCGCCACCAGTCCAGCGACCATGGCATAGTCACCGATGCGCACAAATTGATGCACCACCGAGCCACCGCCCAGCACCGCCTTGTCACCAATCTGCACATGGCCACCCACGGAAACATCGATGGTGAGAATCACACCACTGCCAATCTGGCAGTCATGGCCTACATGAGAATAAGCCATGCAGTAGCAGTCGGAACCCATGCGGGTGGGCTGCTCGATATTGGTGGAACGGTGAATGGTAAAACCTTCACGCAAGGTGTTGTTATCGCCTATCTCCACCCAGGTCTCACGACCATCAAAGGAGATATCCTGAGGCAGATCGCCAATCACCGCATGGGCATGAATTTTATTGTCTACTCCCATGCGTACATAGGAGTGAATCACCACATGGGGACCAATCGCCGTATTGGCACCGATCTCCACATGGTCTTCGATAACCACATAAGGGCCGACCTTAACGCCCTCACCCAGCCTGGCCCCATCGGCAATAATCGCCGTGGGATGAATGTCAGGTTGACTCACTAATAGGTCCAGTATTCATTATAAGTGTCAACCTTTCCTTCCTTGTCGAAGGAAATAACATTAAACGGGTCTTTGCGCGCCCCCATTTCCATACCCGGTGTTCCCACCGGCATACGCGGTACCGAAAGCCCGGCGATATTCTTTGGGCGTTGCTTTAACAGACGCTTGATATCATCGGCAGGCACATGACCTTCAATGGTGTAGCCACCTATCTCGGCGGTATGACAGGATTGTGTACCCATAGGCACACCCAGTTTATGCTTCATGGGACTAACATCATCAACAGTAATATCAATGACTGTGAAATCATGCTTTTTCAGATGATCGATCCAGCCCTTGCAGCACTTGCAAGTGGCGCTACGATAGACCTTGATCTCCGGCGAGGCCATGGCCACAGGTAGGGACTCTTTAGGCTTGTCCCAAACGCTCTCGGCGTTGGCAATGAACGGAAATAGTAGAACGCAAACAGAAATAACAAAAAACTTCATGGAAAATACCTGTGATGAATCATTCATAGACCGCGTAATATACCATTGGACGTCGCTCGGATGAAGTAATGCATAATCCGGGTAGTGGCTCACTTTGAAACCTTCTTAGTCAGCATTGTCGCTGATTTAAAGTGTTCGTTAAACTGGGGGAGGTTCACAAGTGTAAAGCCTGGTTTAGACCTTCCAGATATAAATACCTTCCCGGTACTTACCCGAGCTCGTTGCTGTTACAACCGAGACATGTTTTCAGCCCACGGCCAGACAATGCTAAGATGTCGCTTGATAACACTATTGGAAACCAGCAATGCCGGAGACATCGTTAACCTTACTGATTCTGACCGCCCTGCTCGCCTTTGTGACAGGTCTGGGGCTGATGTTTGTACTCAGCCATCGCAAGATTGCGGCTCTACGTGAAGATAAGGTACGTCTTGAGGCTGGGCTGGAAGCTGAGCGCCGTACGGTGATTGATAAGGCTGCCGCACTGG
>DAOWII010000012.1 GCA_030640985.1 Chromatiales bacterium | reverse complement strand
GCAGAACACCGAACGTACCGCGCCCGATGCTGGCGCAGTGCAGGTCAGTGTCGAGCCCGCGGCCGGCCGCCTCCACGCCGATAAGCTGTACCTCAGTGTCAGCGAGGAAGGCATGGAATATGCCGATGGCGTTGGAGCCGCCGCCAACACATGCCAGGATGTGGCTTGGGAGGCGGCCTTCACGCTCCAGGCACTGCTGGCGTGCCTCGCGGCCAATCACTGCCTGAAAATCACGCACCATGGCAGGGTATGGATGAGGCCCGGCCACAGTACCAATGATATAAAAGGTATTATCAATATTGGTGACCCAGTCACGCATGGCTTCATTGAGCGCATCTTTAAGTGTGCGCGATCCAGACTCAACCGGGACGACCTCCGCTCCCAGCAGCTTCATCCGGAAGACATTGATTGCCTGGCGCTGGATATCCTCAGCTCCCATATACACGACACACTCAAGACCCAGGCGAGCAGCGACTGTAGCGGTCGCCACCCCATGCTGACCGGCACCGGTCTCGGCAATGATCCGGGGCTTACCCATGCGTTTGGCCAGCAAGGCCTGTCCCACGGTATTATTCACCTTATGAGCACCCGTGTGGTTAAGGTCTTCCCGTTTCAGGTAGATGCGCGCCCCGCCCAACTGCTGTGTCCAGCGCTCAGCAAAATAGAGCGGCGTGGGACGACCCACAAACTGACGCAAGTCCTCATCCAGTTCTTTCTGAAATACATCGTCCTGCTTATAACGTTCGTAGGCCTGGCGCAGCTCTTCTAACGGCCCCATCAGGGTTTCGGCAACAAAACGTCCGCCATAAGGACCGAAGTGCCCACTGTCGTCCGGCAGGCTCAATAACTGCTGGATTACTTCACTTTTACTTTGCGTCGGCAACAGAGACTCCTCGCATAAATTGGTTCATTTTTTCATTATCCTTCACACCTTTGGCCACTTCCACACCGCTACTCACGTCCACTGCAAAAGGGTGGGTCCGGGAAATTGCATCGGCCACATTTTCTGGCTGCAGTCCGCCAGCCAGAATAATCGGTTTGTTCAAATCCGAAGGGAACCGTGACCAGTCAAAATGATGACCGGTACCACCATGCACTCCCGGCTTATAGCTGTCCAGCAGCAACGCAGAAGCGGTTGCATACTGTTCAGCCACCCCCATAAGTTCGACGTTATCTCGCATCCGAACGGCCTTAATATAGGGTTTGGCAAAACGCTGGCAAAAATCAGCGGGTTCGTCACCGTGGAACTGTAGTAAATCGATGGCAACCTGCTGAATCACAGCATCCACTTCAGCAGGCTCAGGATTTACGAACAGGGCGACTACAGTAACAAAAGGCGGCAAGGCGGCCACCACCGTCTGCGCCTGTTCAATACTAACGGCCCGCGGACTGTCGGCATAAAACACCAGGCCAATAGCATCAGCACCCAGGCGTGCCGCACACAGCCCGTCTTCAGGACGTGTGATGCCACATATTTTCACCCGGGTTCTGTTTACCATTTCCGAAACCTTGTTACTTAAATTAGTTTTACAAATGAGCCGCGCAGATTACCAGACAGCGGGAGCCGGGGAAAGGCGCGGCAGACCAAAGTGTTCTGGATAGCCAACTTCTGACAGATATAAACCATGGGGAGGTGCAGTGATACCTCCCTGAGTCCTGTCTTTAGCTTCCAGTACCTCTTGAGCCCACTCCGGTTCGTGTTCACCGGCACCGATACTCATTAATACCCCGGCAATATTTCTTACCATGTGATGTAAAAAAGCATTGGCCTCTATATCAATGAAATAAAAAGGGCCATCATGTGACAGCTCCAGACGACTGATTATACGCACAGGGCTTTTTGCCTGACAGGCGACCGTTCGATAGGAGGAAAAATCATGCTCGCCCACAAGATAGCCCGCAGCCTGCCTCATGCGAGCTTCATCCAGGGGACGATATTCCCAACTAACTCGATGTCTCAAAAAGCTAGGGCGTATGGGACGGCTGAAAATCACATAGCGATAAGCTCGATGTTGCGCCGAGAAACGAGCATGAAACTCATCATCAACAAATGCCGCCCAGAGAATACTGATATCTTTGGGCAAATTGGCATTAGCTCCAAATACCCAGGAGCGCTCACTTCGCTCAACATCAGTATCGAAATGAATCACCTGACCAACAGCATGCACACCGGTATCTGTTCTACCGGCACATACTATGTGTATTTCATGACTGGCAACTTTACTTAAGGCCTGTTCGATACAAGCCTGAATGGTACGTTCGCCATGGGATTGTTTTTGCCAACCACAAAAACCACTGCCATTGTATTCAACGCCTAATGCTATTCGCATGGAGACAATACGCCTGTCAGTCAGTATTTAACCAGAAAATAAAACGGAATTACAGCGTTATAGTAAGCAAACACGCCTTGATACCAATGAATCGATATCAGGCGATACCTTGCATTAACTGTTCGGCCTGTTGTTTCTGCTGATCATTGCCATCGCTGAGAACTTCTTCCAGAATATCTCTGGCGCCATCGGCATCGCCCATATCGGCATAGGCCTTGGCCAGATCCAGCTTGGTTCCAATCTCATCCAAGTCGGCGAACATATCATCATCAGAAAGTGAGGTGGCTACACCCGTAGCTTCAGCAGCACTGTCAATATCACTTACAGCTGCGGTATCAAGTTCCAGATCAGCCAGATCCAGATCCGTCATATCAAGTTCTGTAGATGTCTCTGCAGTGGTGCTCTCACTTTCAAGTGAGAGGTCATCCAGTTCCACCGCCGCTAATTCATCCGCAGTGTCGGTCTCGAGACTCAAGCCGGATAAATCAAACTCTGCCGCAGGCGTCTCCTCAGCAGCCGTCTCTTCAGTACTGCTATCACTTTCAAAAGTGAGGGCATCCAGTTCAAGTTCAGCTGATGGCGATTCCTCGGCAATATCGGCTTCCAGACTCAAGTCGGATAAATCAAGTTCTGCCGCAGGTGCTTGCTCAGAGGCAGACTCATCTACCGTTGCGGATTCGGCTGCGCCTTCAAGATCCAGCGCCATGTCACCCAGTTCAAAATCAAGTCCTGCATCTGTTTCTTCGGTATGGGCTTCATCATCGACAGTAGCTTCATCAGCGGGGGCGGCCGTCTCAGTTTCAGCTGAAGCAGTGTCCATATCCAGATCCAGCTCACCCAGATCAAGAGTCAGCAGTTCATCATCAGCATCAGTAGTGGCGGCTTCTTCAGTAAGATCACCGGAAGAGGTTTCTTCTGTAGATTTGTCACTACCGTCAGCACCGTCCAGATCCGAAAAATCAACGCCTAAATCAAAATCAAAATCATCTGAAAGTTCCGCAGCTTCTCCATCCGAGGAAGCCGCATCCAGACCAATGTCCATAACCTCATCCATGGAAGCAGACGTTTCTCCTGCACCATCATCCCCTGCCAAACCAACATCTTCTGGAGCATCAGCGAACATGGGGTTATCCGGCATAAGTTTATGCCCCATCACCAGGATCTGGTCCCATTGGGTACCCGTACCACCGGTTGCAGCAAACGCTTGATTAGCCACCTCTTCAAAAGAGTCCGGGTTTTCATTTTTCATATACAACTCTAGCAACTTAACCAATAACTCGTGTCGATCGGGTGTCGCTTTAATTGCATCCTTAAGCAGCTCTTCAGCTTGCTGGTGACGGCCATAAGCCATATATACATCTGCCTCGGTTAAGGCATCAACTTCACTATCTTCAGTTTCAATATCGCCCATGCCACTAATGGCAAAGTCGCTCATAAAGAAAGTTTCATCACTGTCGTCTTTATTTTCGCCCGTCAACATGGAGGAACTGCCCGCGGAGAGAATACTCTCGCGGAATTCACCAATGCCCCTGCGTCGGCGGATGATCATAATAATAAGAACTAACAGAATCAGAACAAAGGCACCCGCTCCCCCCATCGTTACAGGGTCTTCAAGTAAACCGCCCAATACACTATCCAGGAAGGAGTCAGACTCGACCGGTGCAGGAACAACGACAGGCTTTGCTTTCGCAACAGGTTTAGCCTCTGCTTGCTGCTGAGCATTGGAGGCGGCGGGATCTACAGAAGACACTTCCTTCGCAAGCTCTGCCTGTTTCTCTGCTTCAGCTTTATTCATTGCTGCAACTGCTGTATCAGCCTTGGACTCAGGTACCTTCATACCCGCTTCCTTCAACTGCCTTTGCAAGGCGGCCAGATCATCATCTTTGAGGGTCAACAAACGTTGCATAGAAGCAAGCTGACTTTCCAGTCCATCCAGGCGGGTTTTAAGCTCACTGTTTTCACCACGCATTGCATCTTCACTTTCCGTGAGCAGCATCAGTTCCTGACGTACCTTGGCAAGTTTGACTATATCCTCAGCACTTACAGAAGAAGCAGTCTCCGTTCCCTTTCCATCAGAGGCTGGAGCCATCAATTTTAATTGTGGTTCATGGCGCATTGCTGCGCTAACAGCTGAATCAGAAGCCTGTTCTGCTGCTGGGGCACGCCCCGCTTTCGTTGCCGCCTGACGTTTATGATCCTGCCAGCTACGAGTCTGGCGAGAAATTTCACGTACCGCAGCAGTCCTGCTCATAGCCGCTATCATTGACGGATCATCAATGCGAAGTATTGAACCCGCCTTGAGTCGATTAACATTATTGTCGTAGAAAGCTTCCGGATTGTTCTTAAGTAAGGCCATCATCACCTGTTGGGTGCTGGTGGTATCATCCTGCTGCATTTTTTCCGCTATGCGCCACAGTGTTTCGTTCTTTCTTACCCGGCCATAATCCAGTCCACCGGAAGATGTCCGGTAACGTGTGGCCATTCTTTCCTGAGGAGCTTGTTCAGAAGTAGACGCACCTGGCTCATCTATCACTTCTTTATAGGTCATCACCTGCTCATAGGTAGAAGACTCAATATGCTTATAAGTTGTGTCATCAGCACCTAATTCATTGATTGAGTAATCCTCAATGATTACATCAGTCTGGGCTGCTTCAATAACTGGTGGCTGTGTTTGTCTGGCTATTTCAGGGGGGTCAAGCAGAACTGTATACTCACGCAACAGACGACCCGATCGCCAGCTCACTTCAACAAGGAAGTCCAGGAAGGGCTCACGCACGGCCTGCGCTGAAGTGATCTTGATGTAGTAATTTTGGTCAGACCGTCGGGCGAGGGCAAAACGTAATGAAAGTAAGGCATCAGGGCGTTCGACACCAACCCGGGCGAATGTTTCAGCGGAACCCAGCGCCACATTAAGTGAGTTGGCATCTTCCGAGGAAACAGAAAACAGTTCAATCTCTGCATTCATCGGCTGATTCAGTGCCGAATACAGTTTAATATCACCCAAACCCAGAGAATATCCCACAGAGGGCAGGAGTAATATCAGCGCCAGAATTGTTCTACTCACCTTAAACACTCTGTTTAACCCTCTTGTTAAAAACAGCCAAATCCGGCCAATTATAATAAATTCGCATGTCTAGTCACAGGCTTAAGTCCAAAACTTACCAAAAAACATTAGTAATTGCCACTAACTATAACTTATATATAGCCTTTTACCAAAATTTCGGCAACTTGTACACAGTTTAATGCCGCCCCTTTTCGTGAATTATCGGTCACTAACCACAGGTTCAGACCGCAGTCACTGGAGATATCTTCCCGTATTCGGCCAATAAAAACGGCATCTTCATTGGCTGCTTCCGTTACCGCAGTGGGCCAGGCCCCAGCCTCATTTCCATCCAGTACTTCGATTCCCGGTGCCTTTTGCAACAACTTATGGGCCTGCTTTGCGCTGATTTTCTCCCGGGTTTCAATGTGAACCGCCTCTGAATGACCGAAAAATACTGGCACCCGCACCGCCGTGGGATTAACCTTAAGGGATTCATTTTCCAGCACTTTTTGGGTCTCCCGAACGATTTTCATCTCTTCACGGGTATAACCATTATCAAGGAAATCACCCACCTGGGGCAGCACATTAAATGCCATCTGTTTAGGGAAAGAACCATCCTTAAGTGTCTGGGCATTTAGCAGGGCAGCCGTCTGTCCAGCCAGGGTCTCCACACCACTCTTCCCTGCACCGGAAACGGCCTGATAGGTGGCTACATTGACACGCTCAACCCCGACACTGTCATCAATGGGTTTCAACGCCATCAACAACTGAATAGAAGCGCAACTGGGACTGGCAATAATATTCCGCCTGGTATAATCAGCGATGGCTTCAGGGTTGACCTCTGGCACCACCAGGGGAATATCATCCTCCAAGCGAAAGTGCGGGCCCCTGTCGATAACCACGCAACCTGTTTCGGCAGCCCTGGGGACATATTCCGCTGACACTTCTTCATTCGTCACAAAAAAAGCAATTTGCACCAGGGAAAAATCGAATGCTTCCAGCGCCGTGACCTTAAGTTGTTTATCCCTGAATTCAACTCGACCGCCAGCAGCCTCTTCGTTTTCCAGGGGATAGAGTGTGCCCACAGGGAAATCACGT
>DAOWII010000040.1 GCA_030640985.1 Chromatiales bacterium | reverse complement strand
GTAACGCTCGACCCGTGCCGATGAGTGTTCCGGTCCCTGGCCTTCATAACCGTGAGGTAATAGCATCACCAGACCGCATAAGCGATCCCACTTTTGTTCACCCGCGCTGATGAACTGATCGATAACGACCTGGGCATTATTGGCAAAATCACCAAATTGCGCTTCCCAGATCACCAGAGTGTTCGGGTCTGTGGTCGCATAGCCGTATTCGAAGGCCAGTACCGCCTCTTCAGACAGTAATGAATTGATGACGAGAAACTTGTTCTGGTTTTCGCTGATATGGCGCAACGGAATATAGGTATCACCGTTCTTCTGGTTATACAGCACCGCATGTCGGTGAAAGAAAGTGCCACGGCCGCTGTCCTGTCCTGACAAACGGATGTTGTAGCCGTGATCGACCAGCGTGGCATAGGCCATGGTTTCGGCGAACCCCCAGTCCACTGACAAGGCGCCTGCGGCCATCTTGTGACGATTGTTGAGTATCTTTGCAATATTGGGGTGCAGTTCAAAACCTTCGGGCAGTTTGTTGAGTTGTTCCGCAATATCACGGATCTTTTCCACGGCGACCCGGGTGTTAGCAGGCTGGGTTGCGGCCGCCTTGTCCAGGTAGGGTTGCCAGTCAAAGGTATAGGGATGGCGTATCGGATCACTACGGATAAAATCCGGCACCATGCTGTCGCTGGTATCGAGCGCCTTGCGGAATGTGCTCATGATATTCTCAGCCGCGCCATCTTCAATAATGCCTTCTTCTTCCAGTTGCCGAGCGTAGAGCTGGCGGGTAGTGGGTAATTCCTTGATGCGTTGATACATGATCGGTTGTGTCACATGTGGTTCGTCGGCCTCACTGTGACCATGGCGTCGATAGCAGTTCAGATCAATAACGACATCCTTGTTGAATGTCATACGATAATCAAGCGCCAGCTGGCAGATGAACAGGGCCGCCTCAGGGTCGTTGCCGTTGACATGAAAGATAGGGGCGCTGACCATCTTGGCGACATCGGTGCAATACAGTGAAGAGCGGCTGTCTTTCAGGTTGCTGGTGGTGAAACCGATCTGGTTATTGATAACGATATGGATGCTGCCTTTGGTGGAAAAGCCACGCGACTGTGACATGTTAAATGTTTCCATAACAACACCTTGTCCGGCAAAGGCGGCATCGCCATGAATCAGGATCGACATAACCTGGTTTCCTTCCCTGTCTTTGCGTGCTTCCTGGCGTGCCCGAACCGACCCTTCGACCACCGGGCTGACAATCTCCAGATGTGACGGGTTGAAAGCCAAGGCAACGTGGACCGGGCCTCCTGCGGTATTTATGTTCGATGAAAAACCCATATGGTATTTAACATCACCGGTACCGTTACCTTGCTGGGCGTTCTTGCCCTCGAATTCCTGAAACAGGCCGGTTGGGGTTTTGCCCATAATGTTGATTAATACATTCAGGCGGCCGCGATGAGCCATGCCTATGACGATTTCATTCAGTTTGCTGTTGCCGCCGCGCTGAATCAGTTCATCCAGCATCGGTATCAGGCTTTCAGCACCCTCCAGTGAGAACCGTTTCTGTCCGACATATTTTGTATGGAGGTAACGTTCCAGGCCTTCCGCCGCTGTCAGGCGATTGAGGATGTGGGATTTAGTCCGGGTAGGGCATTGATAGCCTGGCAGATTTTTTTCCAGGCGATCTTCGAGCCACTGGCGCTCACGGGTTTCGGTGATGTGCATATATTCAGCACCGATATGGCCGCAATAGATTTGTTCAAGGTGACGGATGATTTCACGTAAGCTGTCTTTATTCTTGCCTGCCAATGAGCCGGTATCAAAAACAGTATCGAGATCGGCCCCGGAGAGACCGAGGTGGCGGAGTTGCATATCCGGGATTTCCGGCGGTTCAGGGGGCAAACCTAGTGGATCGACATCGGCCCGCAGATGACCAAGACAACGGTAGGCATTAATGAGTTGCAGAACCTTGGCCTGTTTGGTCTCTTGTGTCGCCAGTCCCGATACTTCAACGGGGACGGCTTTCGGGTGGCGGTGGTGTTTCGCCAGCCGGCGGAATTTTTCCCGGATTTCAGAATGGGGGATATCGGTAAGCTGGCCATTAACCAGCGGCAAGGATTCAAAAAACCGGCGCCATTCGGCATCGACAGAATCAGGGTCGTGCAGAAAGTTTTCGTAGAGTTGTTCCAGATAGACGGCATTACCATCTGCCAGGGTGGAACTTTCCCATAGCATTTGCAAAGAGTTTATTTTTGTTTCGTCATCCATTACTGATCACTAAGCTGATGTTGTAAAGAGTTATCAATAACAAAGGAACTTACTGTTTCACACAATGCGTTATGGGCCCTTATTCGACGTTACCACACGCATGCTGCCTGAAGACAGGGGTGTAGCCTATCGACGAATAAGAATCATGACTCCAGCAACAGTATAACGCATACGGCCCCGACCCCGCCAAGGGCGCGGGTTACTATTTGTTATCGGGTTTCCATATGGGTTTATGCCAGCCGATCATCCGCCACGAAGTAGCGAGGATCTTCGATGACATTGACCTCAACCAGATCACCTGCCTTTTCCAGAAGATTACGGCATTCAGGACTCAAATGTCTGAGGTGCAGTTTTTTACCTGCTTTAAGGTAGCGTTCTGCAAGGCTATCGATAGCTTCCAGACCAGAATGATCTGATACCCGGGAGTGTTGGAAGTCGATAATGACATCGTCCGGGTCATTGTATGGATCAAACAGTTGCTGAAAATTATGAATCGAGCCAAAGAACAGTGGACCGTGCAGTTCATAGATTTTGGAACCGTGTTCATCGGTATGCGTCTCGGCCATTATGTGCTTGGCATGTTCCCAGGCGAAGACCACGGCAGAAACGAGAATACCCACTACTACAGCAATGGCCAGATCAGTAAATACGGTGACCACAGCGACCAGAATACCAATAAAGGCATCGGCTGGGGGAATGCGTCCCAGCAGTCGGAAGCTGGCCCATTCAAAGGTGCCTAATACAACAATAAACATGACGCCTACTAAAGCTGCCAGCGGGATCATCTCGATCAGGCTTGAGGCAAATAGTATAAAAATGAGTAGAAAGCTCGCGGCGCTAATGCCCGACAGACGGCCAGTACCTCCGGAGTTCACATTGATCATACTCTGACCAATCATGGCGCAACCACCCATACCACCGAAACAACCTGTAACGGTGTTGGCGACGCCCTGGCCAATACACTCTTTGTTACCACGACCGCGAGTATCAGTGATTTCATCAATGAGGCGCAGGGTCAGCAGGGATTCAATCAGGCCAATGGCGGCCAGGATGATGGAGTAGGGCAGAATGATCATCAGGGTTTCCCAGGTAAACGGTACCATGGGAATACTGAAATCGGGCAGGCCACCACCGATGGAAGCTATATCACCCACTGTGCGGGTATCCAGACCAAAGCCCAGTACCAGTGCGGTGATCACAATAATGGCTGCCAGGGATGAGGGAATTGCGCGGGTTAGCTTGGGTAAAAAGTGAATGATGGCCATGGTCAGTGCCACTAATCCCAACATTAACCAAAGTGCATTACCCTGCATCCATTCCAGGGTGCCATTGGCATCAGGCAATTTGAAGCTCTGCAATTGCGAGAGGAAAATGACTAATGCCAGTCCATTTACAAAGCCGAGCATGACCGGATAAGGCACCAGACGGATAAACTTTCCTAGCTTTAAAAGGCCGGCGCCAATTTGAATAACGCCCATAAGTACGACGGCGGCAAACAGATATTGTACGCCGTGGTCGGCGACCAGGGATACCATCACTACGGCCAGTGCACCAGTGGCACCGGAGATCATGCCGGGGCGACCACCAATACAGGCAGTGATCATTCCAACCATAAAGGCCGCATACAGGCCGGACAGGGGATGTACCCCGGCGACAAAGGCAAAGGCTACTGCTTCAGGCACCAGGGCCAGGGCGACCGTCAGTCCCGAGAGAACATCATTTTTAATATTGCCGGGTTTTTTTGAACTAATTTCAAACATTCATCTGCCTTTGTGCAAGTCGAGCGGGAAAGCCGATCATTATAGCAGATGGGTGCTTCATGGGTGGCGTCAGTGTTCTTTAAATTTGAACTGGATGATGCGGAGAGAGGCCTGGCTACCAACTTAGCTATCAGACGAGAGGTGAAGCAATAGTTTTTCGATGGTCTGAATGCGTTCATCTACAGAGGGAAGTTTTTGGATAATGCGCAGTCGTTCTTTGCCGTCCAGTTTATAGCGATCCGGTTGGCTCTGAATGAGTTTGATTAATTTAATGGGCTCAATATTGGGTTGTTCAGTAAAGGTGATACGTCCACCTTCTTCACCTAGCTCAATTTTGCGGACGCCCAGGGTGCTGACGTTTAGTTTCAGTTCGGTGACGGCAAATAAGGTTTTGACCGGCTCCGGCAAAAGACCGAAGCGATCGATGATTTCCACCTGAAGTTCTTTTAGTTCAGCTGTGTCGCTGGTGCTGGATATGCGTTTGTAGAGCACCAGACGGCTATGTACATCGGGTAAATAGTCATCGGGGATCAACGCTGCTACTTGCAGGTCGATTTCGGTGCCCTGTGCCGAGGATATATCCAGTTCCGGCTCACGTCCTTCTTTAAGGGCATCAACGGCACGCTCCAGTAGATCGGTATACATGCTGAAACCGATTTCCTGCATCTGGCCACTTTGCCCTTCACCCAGGAGTTCACCGGCGCCACGGATCTCCAGATCGTGGGTGGCCAGAGTAAAGCCAGTGCCCAGTTCTTCAATGGATTCGATGGCTTCCAGCCGTTTTATCGCATCAGCACTCATGGCCTTCTTTTCCGGCACGATGAGATAGGCATAGGCACGGTGATGGGAACGACCGACGCGGCCACGCAATTGATATAACTGCGCCAGGCCAAAACGATCGGCACGGTTTATAAGGATGGTATTGGCCGTGGGGATGTCGATACCGGTTTCGATAATGGTGCTACACACCAGCAGGTTAAATCGCTGGTGATAAAAGTCTGACATTACCTGTTCCAGCTCCCGCTCACGCATCTGGCCATGGGCGGAGCGGATGCTGGCCTCGGGTACCAGCTCGGCCAGTTCCCGGGCGATTTTTTCCATGGTCTCTACGTTATTGTGCAGGAAGTACACCTGGCCACCACGTTTAATCTCACGTAGACAGGCCTCACGAATGAGATTGCTGTTCCACTGGTTAACGAAGGTTTTTACCGCTATCCGGCGTGCTGGTGGTGAGGCAATGATGGACAGGTCACGCATGCCTGCGACAGCCATATTCAGGGTGCGGGGGATCGGTGTCGCTGTGAGGGTGAGTATATCGACCTCGGCACGCAGGGCCTTGAAGCGGTCTTTTTGTCGTACTCCGAAGCGGTGTTCTTCATCGATGATGACCATGCCTAGTTGTTTGTATTTCAGATCTTCCTGCAACAGTTTATGGGTGCCGATGATGATATCTACTTTGCCGGATTCCAGACCTGCAAGGGCCTTGTCCTGTTCCTTTTTGGAGCGGAAGCGAGACAGGGTTTCGATGTGTACCGGCCAATCGGCAAAGCGATCACAAAAATTATCGTAATGTTGCTGCGCCAGTAGCGTTGTAGGCACCAGGATGGCTACCTGCTTGCCACCCAGTACTGCAACGAAGGCAGCACGCATGGCGACTTCGGTCTTGCCGAAACCCACATCACCACAAATCAACCGGTCCATGGGCTGTTCATTTTGCATATCCGTAAGGACAGCATCAATGGCATCTTGTTGATCCGGTGTTTCTTCGAAGGGGAAGCCGGCAGCAAAGGCGGCATATTGGCCGTGATCAATATGATAGCGGTGGCCCTGACGAGCGGCCCGCCGGGCATATATCTCCAGCAATTCGGCGGCCACATCGCGGACTTTTTCCTGCGCTTTGCGTTTCGCCCGCTCCCACTGGCCACTACCGAGGCGGTGCAACGGGGTCTTCTCCGGCGAGGCACCCGTATAGCGACTAATCAGTTGCAATGAGGAAACGGGTACATAGAGCTTGTCGCCATCGGCATATTCCAGGGTCAGGAATTCGGCCTCGATATCGCCTGCCGAGAGTTTTTGTAAACCCATATAACGGCCGACCCCGTGATCTTCATGCACCACCGGCGCGCCCACCTGGAGCTCCGCCAGGTTACGTACAATGGTGTCGGCATCGCGGCCCCGTGCTTTACGGCGACGACGTTGCTGTACCTGCTCACCGTAGATTTGCGGTTCGGCGATGACGGCAATATTGGGCTCACTGAGCAAAAGTCCCTGCTCCAGTGGCGCGATGATGATCCCCAGGGGGGAGTCACCGTGCATGAATTCCTGCCAATTATTGAAACTGGCGGGGTAGAGATCGCAACTATGTAAGGTTTCCAGCATGGCCTCGCGACGGCCTGCAGTCTCGGCAGCAAATAAAACCCGGCCATGAAATCCCTGCAAAAAATTACTTAAAGCGGCAGTGGGCCGCTCTGCCCTAATGTCCAGAGTCAATCGCGGTGGGGATTCGGTGCTGTAATTGATGCCCTGGGTTTCATCGGTTAATTCAAAGTGTTGCAGGCGGGTACGGGGGAATTGTTTCAGTGCGCCAAAGGTCTCGTCCACTTCCAGAAACATCTGCCGTGGTGGGAGCAGGGGGCGTTCTATATCGTGCCGGTTCATCTCATAGCGTTCATTACACTCCTGCCAGAATGTTTCTATGGATTCATTGACTGACTCAGTGGTTAGCAGCAGGGTATTTGCGGGGAGATAATCGAATAGCGTGTGTGTCTGCTCAAAAAATAGTGGCAGGTAATACTCAATACCGGAGGGTGCCAGCCCCTGACTGATATCTCGATAGATGACACTGCGCTGTGGGTCACCTTCAAATTGTTCCCGGTAATTCTGACGGAAAAGCTTGATTGCTTCTTCATTGAGGGGAAATTCGTGGGCCGATAGCAGTTGGATCTGCGTGACCTGTGCATCCGAACGTTGGCTTTCTGGATCGAAGGTGCGAATGGATTCCACTTCGTCATCAAATAACTCAATACGATAAGGCTGGGGACTACCCATGGGGAAAAGATCAATAAGGCTGCCCCGAACGGCAAACTCCCCGTGCTCCATTACCTGGGATACACAGTGGTAACCACTACGCTCCAGCCGTTGGCGAAAGCTGTCCAGAGCCAGTGTCTCGTCCACATCTACCCGCAAACCACTGGCCTCTATATATTCCCGGGGCGGAAGCCTGTGCATCAGCGTAGTGACCGGCAGGATTAATATACCGCGTTCCAGAGTTGGTAGCTGGTACAGGGTGGAAAGACGCTCCGAAGTGATGTCCTGATGGGGGGAGAAATTATCGTAGGGCAGAGTCTCCCAGTCGGGGAAATGTAATATCGGGGTCTCGTCCTCTTGCCCTAGGTAAAAACGCAGCTCGTACTCGAGACGAGAGGCTGTCTGTGTATCGGCGGTGAGAATGAGCAGCAAACCGGGATGCTTCTGTACGACCCCTGCGATGGCCAGGCCATAACTGCTACCGTAGAGTCGCCCCCAGGAAAGCTGCTGCCCTGGTTGAGTGGCGACTTTGGCGGATAGTGGTGATGTATAGTTTTCTGACATGGTTTTGCTTTGTTCTGGCGGCTGTCGTAACAGGTCGCCTGGCTAGATCGTTTTATTATCCTCCCACTGGTACGGTGAGGTTGGAAAAGGCGCGTATTCTAACAGAACTTAAGCTTTGAAGGCTTGTCTCATCTTGACTGTAAATACCGTCTAAGCTTTTGGGCTCGACCCTGAGTTCAGGCCTGTTTTGCTAGCCGTAGCTACTATGACTCGCTACAGAATTGTTGTAGAATAGCGGCCTGTTGATAGTAGAGCTTGTAGAACAGTATCTACTATACAGTGAGTCAGTTTGGGGCTCACGGAAGTTGTTTGGTATTTGATGGCCCCGTTCTGCGGGGTTTTTTATTGGCCGACAGCTTTTTGCTCATGATCGTGGCGCAGCTACACAGGATTCATGTTTGCTTGTTTGTGGCGTTTTGAAAATCAAGGCGTTACAATACCCGCCGTGAATGGATGTTGAGTTGTTTGTGGGTGGGCCTTAGGCCCACTTTTTGTTTGTGGAGTTTATAACATGGCTCAGGCGCCTGAAGGTTTACAGACCATCGTGGAATCGGCGGCGACTGCTCTGGGTTATGAGCTGGTCGGCATTGAATATGTGCCCCAGGGGCGACATACGCTGATGCGGGTGTATATCGATTCCGACAAGGGTATCGCCGTCGAGGATTGTGAGCGTGTTAGCCGCCAGTTGAGCAGTGTGCTTGATGTAGAAGACCCTATAGTGGGGGAATATACACTTGAAGTATCGTCTCCCGGGCTGGACCGGCCTTTATTTAAGGCGGAACACTATGAGCAGTTTTCTGGCCACCAGGTGCAGATACGCTTGAAAACACCTCTGGAGGGTGGACGACGCAAACTTAAGGGTTTGCTGTTGGGTCTACGTGACGACAAGGTTGTGGTCAGGGTAGACGAAGAAGAATTTTTGTTGCCCCTGTCTGATATTGATCAGGCGCGATTGGTACCTGAGTGGTAAATGCTACTCGAATGGTATGTGCAAATAGTTAAGTAATGGGAATCCGGTTAGAGTAAGACCAACCGGGAGTAATAGCTTGAGTTATAGAGGCAGGTATGAGTAAAGAGATCCTGATGGTTGTAGACGTTGTTTCGAACGAGAAAGGCGTCGACAAGGAGATCATTTTTGGGGCGATTGAGGCTGCGTTGGCGACTGCGACCAGGAAGCGTTACGGTGGTGGCGTAGACATTCGTGTGGATATTGATCGTGACACGGGTGAGCATGAAACCTTCCGTCGCTGGGAAGTTATCGATCCAGAAACTATTTCTGAAGAAACCGAAGCTGACGTATTGTCTGATGGTGAGTTGCTCAATCCAGAAGGCCACATCCTTATTGCTGAGGCACGTAAGCAGAAGTCAGATATTGAAGCCGGCGAATTCATTGAAGAACATGTCGAGTCAGAGTCTTTTGGTCGTATAGGTGCGCAAACAGCTAAACAGGTCATTGTGCAGAAAGTACGTGAAGCTGAGCGTGCGCAAGTCGTTGAGGCTTACGAGGGTCGTAAAGGTGAGCTGATTAACGGTGTCGTCAAGCGCGTTGAGCGTGGCAATGTTCATCTGGATTTAGGTAATAACGTCGAAGGCTTTATCGGTCGTGAGCACATGATTCCTCGTGAACCTGTGCGTCCGGGAGATCGTCTGCGTGGTTATTTATTTGATGTTCGTTCAGAGCCACGTGGTCCTCAGTTATTTATTAGCCGTACCTGCCCTGAATTTCTGCTTGAATTATTTAAACTGGAAGTTCCTGAAGTGGGTGAAGGCTTGATCGATATCCTGGCAGCAGCCAGAGACCCGGGTCTACGCGCGAAGATTGCCGTTAGATCCAATGACCCGCGCATTGATCCTGTGGGTGCATGTGTGGGAATGCGTGGTTCCCGTGTGCAGTCAGTTACCAATGAAGTGAATGGTGAGCGGGTTGATATTATTTTGTGGGATGATAACTCCGCTCAGTATGTGATTAACGCCATGTCTCCCGCCGAAGTGGTTTCCATTGTGATTGACGAAGACTCTCACAGCATGGATGTCGCGGTCAGCGAAGAACAACTTTCCCAGGCCATTGGTCGTGGTGGTCAGAATGTCCGGCTCGCCAGTGAATTAAGCGGTTGGGAACTCAATGTAATGACCGAGTCCGCTGCAGCTGAAAAGGGTGAAGCAGAAGCCGATGCTTTATTGAATCAATTTAAAGAGCAGCTGGATGTGGATGAGGACGTCGCCATTATCCTGGTTCAGGAAGGCTTTTCCAGTATTGAAGAAGTGGCTTATGTGCCCATTGACGAAATGCTGCAGATTGAAGAGTTTGATGAGGATATTGTCAATGAGCTGCGTTCGCGAGCCAAAGATGTATTGGTAACGAAAGAGATCAGCAATGAAGAGCACCTCGAAGAGCCTGAAGCCGATCTTCTTGAAATGGAAGGTATGGATAAAGAGCTAGCCTACACTCTGGCCAGCCGTGGTGTGAAAAGTATGGAAGACCTCGCGGAGCTTTCTGTGGATGAATTGGTGGAGATCGAAGAGGTCGATACTGATCGTGCCGCTGAATTGATTATGACTGCCCGTAAGCCCTGGTTCGAAACCGAATCATAACCTGTTTGAGCAAAGAGAATAGAGTAGATGTCTGAGATAACCATCCTACAGTTCGCTGAGGCTATCGGTGTTCCTTTGGAGCGACTGCTGGTGCAGTTGAAAGAATCCGGAGTCAAATCGGTCAGTGGTGCCGAAGACCTTATTGGTGACGATGACAAGCAGAAATTGCTCGGTTATTTACGTGAAAAGCATGGCCACGGCGATGCGGAACCGGCCAGGAAAGAAGAAAAAATTGCTGCAACTGATGAAGGTGAAGCTGCAGAGGGCCCCAAAAAGGTTACTTTGAAGCGTCGCTCTACCAGTGAGTTGAGACAGAAAACCGGTGTTGCCGGAAGAAGTAAGTCCGTTACTGTTGAAGTACGTAAGAAACGCACCTACGTTAAACGTGGTGTTGTTCAGGATGAAGAAAACCGCCGTATTGATGAAGAAGTTGCCGTTCGCCTTGAAAAACAAATTGAAATAGATACAACACGTCGTGCGGAAGAAGATGTTCGCCTGAAAGCTGAGCAGGCTAAAAAAGCAGAAGAAGATGCTCGTAAGGCGGAAGAAGATGCTCTTTTAAAAGCAGCTGAAACCAAAAAAGCAGAAGAAGATGCCCTTAAGCAAGCGCAGGCGGGTGCGTCCGCTGCAGCAGAACCTGCCAAGGCAGATAAAGGCGCGGGTAAGGCCGACAAAAAGCCGAAGCGTAAAGATAAAGGAAAAGGCGATTCTGATGGGCGTGGCTCCCGTTCAGGCCGTAAAGAATTACATGTCTCAGCGGGCAAGCAAGGGCGTCGTAAAAAGCCTGCTGCCAAACGCAAATCAATGCTTAGTGACACTAGCGCCGGTCATGGTTTTGAAATGCCTACTGCACCTGTCGTGCATGAAGTAAGCATCCCTGAGACTATTTCGGTGGCAGATCTGGCGCAAAAAATGTCAGTGAAAGCCGCCGAAGTGATTAAGGTGATGATGACCATGGGTTCCATGGTGACGATCAACCAGATACTGGATCAGGAAACGGCCAGCATTGTGGTTGAAGAGTTAGGTCACACGGTTAAACTGCTTAAAGATGATGCTCTGGAAGAGGCCCTCGTACAGGAAAATATCGAAGAAGGTGAAAAGGTTCAACGTGCGCCCGTAGTCACCATTATGGGTCATGTTGATCACGGTAAAACCTCTTTGCTGGATTATATCCGCAGCAGTAAGGTTGCTTCCGGCGAAGCCGGTGGCATTACTCAACATATCGGTGCCTATCATGTAGAGACCGAGCGCGGCATGATCAGTTTCCTTGATACCCCTGGCCACGCAGCGTTTACTTCCATGCGTGCTCGTGGTGCTCAACTGACGGATCTTGTAGTACTGGTAGTGGCGGCGGACGATGGCGTTATGCCGCAGACCAAAGAAGCCATTCAGCATGCCCGTGCAGCAGACGTACCTTTAATTATCGCCGTTAATAAAATCGATAAGACAGATGCCGATCCCGACCGTGTTAAGCAGGAACTGGGACAGGAAAATGTTATTCCTGAGGACTGGGGTGGTGACACGATATTTGTACATGTATCCGCACTCACTGGCGAGGGCGTTGATACACTATTAGAAGCCATTCTGTTACAGGCTGAGGTTCTGGAATTATCAGCCGTTGAGAAAGGGCCAGCCAGTGGTATCGTTATTGAATCGCGCCTGGATAAAGGGCGCGGTGTTGTCGCCAGTGTGCTTATACAAAATGGTACTTTGAATAAAGGTGATATTCTGCTTGCTGGACAAGTCTATGGACGTGTACGGGCAATGCTGGATGAGAATGGCAAACCTATTGAATCGGCGGGCCCCTCTATTCCCGTTGAAGTACTTGGTCTATCGGGCACACCTTCTGCGGGTGACAGTGCGCTGGTTGTTGCTGATGAACGCAAAGCTCGTGAGATCGCGATGTTCCGCATGGGTAAATACCGCGATGTAAAACTGGCCCGTCAGCAAAAAGCCAAACTGGATAATATGTTTTCGCAGATGGAAGAGGGCGAAGTCAATGCCCTTAATGTATTGATAAAGGCAGACGTACAGGGATCCGTCGGCGCCATCTCGGATGCACTACTCAATCTTTCTACCGATGAAGTTAAGGTGAAGATCGTTGCCAGTGGTGTTGGTGGTATTACAGAATCTGATGCCAACCTGGCAGCGGCTTCCAACGCCATTATGATTGGCTTTAATGTGCGTGCCGATGCCGGTTCTAAACGTATCATCGATGAACATGATATTGACCTGCATTATTACAGCATCATTTATGATCTCATTGATGAAGTGAAGCATGCCATGACCGGTATGTTGGCTCCTGAGTTCAAGGAAGAGATTGTTGGCCTTGCTGAAGTGCGTGATGTTTTCCGTTCTCCCAAGCTGGGAGCGATTGCTGGTTGTATGGTGATTGAAGGGACGGTTAAGCGCAGTAACCCGATTCGTGTATTGCGTGAAAACGTAGTCATCTATGAAGGTGAGCTGGAATCCCTGCGTCGTTTCAAAGATGACGTTAATGAGGTTAAGAACGGCACTGAGTGTGGTATCGGCGTTAAGAACTACAATGATGTTCAGGCCGGTGACCAAATAGAAGTGTACGAACGCGTTCAGCTAAAACGTACCTTGTAATTCATATGGATGGTAGCTTCTTAGCTGCCATCCGCTATTCATACCAAGTACCAATCATCATCCGGAAACAATCAGCGTGAGTAAAGAATTCAGCCGCAGTCGTCGTGTTGGTGAGCAAATTCAGCGTGAACTGGCGCAACTCATTCAGCAGGAAATCAAAGACCCTCGCGTGGGTTTTGTCACGGTATCTGCCGTACAACTTAGCCGGGATCTGAGTGTTGCCAAGGTATTCATTTCGACCCTGAACAAGGAACAGAATATCAAAGAAATTCTGGCTGTTCTTACCAAGGCCTCCGGCTTTCTACGCCGTGAAATTGGGCAGCGTATAAAGATGCGTATTATTCCTGAGCTTCGTTTTGTGCATGATGTATCCATCGAACGGGGTTCTGAACTTTCAGCACTTATTGATCAAGCGATTTCTAGTGACAGCCAGAACAAGAAAGAAAATTGAGGTTTAACATTGGCTCGTAAGCGACAACAACGGGGTCGTCCGGTAAACGGTATTCTATTACTCGATAAAGGTATTGGTATGACGTCCAATGCAGCACTGCAGAGCGTGAAAAACCTGTTTAAGGCACGCAAAGCAGGGCATACCGGCAGCCTGGACACATTAGCCAGTGGTATGTTACCCATCTGTTTTGGTGAAGCTACCAAACTATCAGCCTTTTTACTGGATGCGGAAAAAGTTTATCTAGGCACCTGTAAGCTGGGGATAAAAACCAGCACTGGCGATGCCGAAGGTGAAGTTATTGACAGTCGTCCAGTCCCCAAACTGGATGAATCACAGGTCAAAAAAGTGCTTGAGGATTTTACCGGTGAGATTGAGCAGATCCCACCGATGCATTCTGCAATCAAGCAGGATGGCAAACGACTGTACAAACTCGCTCACCAGGGCATTGTGGTCGAGCGTCAGCCACGCAAGGTGACCATCCATGAGTTGCGTCTGGAACGCTTGCAGGATGATGAGCTGGACATCTATGTGCATTGCTCGAAAGGCACCTATATTCGTACCCTGGCCGAAGACATCGGTGAGGCGCTTGGTTGTGGTGCCCACCTGAGTGCATTGCACCGGATCGGTGTGGGGCCTTTTCAGGAAGCGGATATGGTCAATGACTCGCAGTTACAGGTGGCGGCTCAAGAAGGTCTGGAAGCACTGGATGGGCTGTTATTACCCATGGAAGAGGCTCTGACCCATTGGCCAGCAATATATCTTACGGCTGACTCAGCATTTTATATTAAGCAGGGCCAGGCTGTGCTGGTGCCTCAGGCACCCACAACAGGCTTGGTTCGGCTTTTTGATGCAGGAAAATCCTTTATCGGGGTCGGGATTTTGCAGGATGATGGCAAAATTGCCCCCAAACGACTGCTAAATACCGGATAAGTAACTTATTGGGTGGTATTTTTCTTGTTCAACACGGCTATGAACGGTTAAAATACGCGGATTATTATCATTTGAACTAGCCAGGAGTTTTACTTAAATGTCTGTAAATGCAGAACAAAAATCTGAAATCGTCAAGCAGTACGGCGAATCATCAGTCAATACAGGGTCTTCAGAAGTGCAGATTGCACTGCTGTCTGCTCATATCGATGACCTGTCCGGTCACTTTAAAGAACATATCCACGACCATCATTCCCGTCAGGGTTTGTTGCGTATGGTAAGCAAGCGCCGCAAGCTGCTTGATTACCTGAAAAAGAAAGATGTGGAGCGTTATCGTTCAATCATCTCTCGCCTGGGCCTGCGTCGCTAAGTTCTACTTCGCTAACGCTATTTAAATCCAGGCTCCATCTGATTCCGTCGTTGAAGGAAAATAAAAGTGACTCCAACCATTAAAGAGTTTCAGTACGGTGCGCACACCGTAAAACTGGAAACCAGTGAAATTGCTCGTCAGGCCAGTGGTGCTGTGATGTGTAGCATGGGTGACACCATCGTTCTGGTAACCGCCGTTGCTATTAAGAAGGAAGTTGAGGGACGGGATTTCTTCCCGCTCACGGTTAACTATCAGGAACGCACCTATGCGGCAGGAAAAATCCCCGGTGGATATTTCCGTCGTGAAGGACGCCCCACTGAAAAAGAGACCCTGACCTCACGTTTGATTGATCGTCCTCTGCGTCCACTGTTCCCTAATGGTTTCCTCAACGAAGTACAGGTGATTGCTACGGTCATCTCTCTGGATCCTGAAATCGATCCTGATATTCCGGCAATGATTGGTGCTTCAGCGGCACTGGCCATTTCCGGTGCTCCCTTCAATGGTCCCATTGGTGGAGCACGGGTGGCATATAAAGATGGCGAGTACATCCTGAACCCTGATCGCTCAGTGCTGAAAGAGTCTGATCTGGATCTGGTGGTTGCCGGTACTCACGATGCGGTTCTGATGGTTGAGTCTGAAGCCAGTGAGCTCAGCGAAGAAGTAATGCTGGGCGCCGTTATCTACGGTCACGAGCAGATGCAGGTGGTGATCACTGCCATCAACGAACTGAAAGCCATTGCCGGCAAGCCTGCCTGGGACTGGCAAGCGCCAGCCGCTGATGATGCCCTAAATGATGCGGTGTCTGATGCGGGTAAAGCAGCGATTGCCGCAGCTTACCAGATTCGTGAAAAAGAACAGCGTTATGACCAGTTGAAACAGGTTCGTGGTGATATCGTCGACAAACTGGTTACTGATGACAGTAACTGGGACAAAGACAGTGTCGGCAAAGCGATAAGCAAACTTGAAAAGAGCATTGTACGTGGCAGTATCCTGGCTGGTGAGCCACGTATTGATGGTCGTGACACAAGAACAGTACGTGCCATTGATGTGAAAACAGGCGTATTGCCCCGTACCCACGGTTCTGCACTATTCACCCGTGGTGAGACTCAGGCGCTGGTCGTTACGACTCTGGGCACGACTCGCGATTCACAGATTGTTGATGCCATCGAAGGTGAGTTCAGAGATCCCTTCATGTTGCATTATAACTTCCCTCCTTATTCAGTAGGTGAGGCGGGTTTTGTGGGTAGTCCCAAGCGTCGCGAGATCGGTCATGGTCGTCTGGCCCGCCGTGGTGTTGCCGCAGTTATGCCTAGTAATGAAGATTTCCCATACACCGTGCGCGTAGTTTCTGAAATCACCGAGTCTAATGGTTCCAGCTCTATGGCCAGTGTTTGTGGTAGTAGTCTGGCAATGATGGACGCCGGTGTGCCACTGAAGGCTCCTGTAGCCGGTGTGGCTATGGGGCTGATCAAGGATGGTGACAAATTTGCAGTATTAACTGACATCCTCGGTGATGAAGATCACCTGGGTGATATGGACTTTAAAGTAGCGGGTACTAGTGCTGGTGTGACTGCATTGCAAATGGATATCAAGATCGAAGGGATTACCCGTGAGATTATGGAAAAGGCTTTGGAACAGGCCAACGCTGCCCGTTTACACATCCTGGATGAGATGAATAAAGTATTGTCGACGACTCGTGAAGAGATGTCTGAATACGCACCCCGTTACACTACCTTCAAGATTAATCCTGAGAAAATCCGTGATGTTATTGGTAAGGGTGGGGCGACTATCCGTGCCCTGACCGAAGAGACCGGTACCAGTATTGACCTCACTGATGACGGTACCGTAAACATTGCCTCGGTAGATAGTGCCGCCGGTCTGGAAGCACGTCGTCGTATTGAGCAGCTGACTGCTGATGTTGAAGTGGGCACCATCTACGAAGGTAAAGTAGCCAAGTTGATGGATTTCGGTGCCTTTGTCACGATTCTGCCGGGTAAGGATGGTCTGGTACATATTTCCCAGATATCCAATGAGCGTGTAGAGAATGTCAGTGATAAGCTGTCTGAAGGTGACGTTATTAAAGTAAAGGTGCTTGAAGTTGATAAGCAAGGTCGAATTCGTCTGAGCATGAAAGCTGTAGACGAGTAATCGAGCCTTTGTGCTTTACTAAAGTACTGATAAAAAAGGGGCCCACCGGGTCCCTTTTTTTGTGTGAGGAAATGAAGTAGATGACAAATATGAAATTCAGACTATTTAGTGCGGGCGATTATTTGCCTCCCTCCATACGCTTACTGCTAGCTGTCTCACTATTCATCTATGGTATTTATTTACTTTTTCATAACCCGGTTGTCGCCATCGCGCCATTGTTTCTAACAGCCTGGTTAGTCTTCGATTATTTACGCAATGGGGCTGTATGGCTGGCCTTCAAATGTTTCAGAAAAGGCGATCTGGAAGCTGTTAGACACTTGTTGGGACAAACGTTCTGGCCTCAATACTTGAGCTCGGTAAGCCTTGCCTATTACCATTGGCTCAAAGGGGTGCTCGAAAGTGCTGATGAGCGCTATGCGGCGGCCAGGGTTCACTTATTGGTATCTGCATCGGGACAACTATTAACAGAGAATGATCGAAGTCTGGTGCAGTGTTTATTGGCCGAAGTGGCACTGCAGGATGGGGATATGGAAACGGCCCGGCAGCATACAAAGATGGCAAATGCACTGGAACACCATAATCATGTCGCCGGTATTATACAGTCCCTGACTAGCCGCCTGGACTAGGAGGGATCTTTGTGTCTCTTAAAGCCATTAGATAGCTGGAATTCTTCGGTTCGTCAGTAGTTTTGAAGTCAAATGCTGCCATATTTTATTGTGGATTCGCAGTACATCAATCTCAGTATGGAATATTACCCTTCCTTGTCATAAATTCATCGTAATGATCGATATCAGTTTGCCGTTATATTATATTTAGGGTATCAGGATCGAGTTACCACAGTAATGTTGTGACATTTGTAAAAAGTATAACTATAACTATACTTAATGAGGGTGAGTCCGCGTGGTGGATTGTTGGACGGGCAAAATTTGGTGCTTTGTTACAGGAATGTTACGCTACAGTGGGATCTTGGGTGTTTATGAGCAGTCACCACAGCAAATGATAAGAATAAGAAGGATAGGAGTTTAGCTATGGATCAGAAATTAAATATACTGATCGTTGAAAACTGTGAAGATGATGCCCTTCTGTTAGAGCGGGAAATCAGAAAAGGTGCTTATGAGATAGAGTGCCTGATCGTGACTAGCATTAATGAGCTCACTGAAGCATTGGCAAATGAAAAATGGGATCTGGTGCTATCAGATTACAATCTGGATGGATTTAATGCCCTTGATATAATTGACATCGTTGGCCAGCAATTACAGCCACTACCGGTTATTGTGGTATCTGTTTGCATTGGAGAAGAACTGGCGGTGGAGGTAATGCGAAACGGCGCTCATGATTATGTGTCGAAAGAAAACCTTGGACGCTTGAATTTAGCCATTGCACGTGAAATGGAGCAGCTTCTTGTACTGCGGGAAGGGCAACGCGCCGAGCTGGCATTAAAAGAAAGTGAAGCACGTTTCCGCCAAATGGCAGAAAATATCGATGAGGTTTTCTGGTTGCTTGATGTGAGCAATCAACAAGTACTGTATTGCAGCCCTTATTTTGAAAGTTTATGGGAACGTCCAGCAGAAGAAGTCTTATTTAGTGCGGAAGTTTTTTTGGAAACGATACATCCGGACGATTATGAATCTGTGCAAAATGCCCTAGGTGATTCCGGTAGTATATTGTTTAATATGGATTATCGTATTTTACTCCCCGATGGTTCCTCCTCCTGGTTGTCGACACGTTCTTATCCCATTGAAGATGAAAATGGGAATGTCTATCGCATTGCCGGGCTTACTGTAGATATTACAGCCAGGAAGTTACTGGAGTCTGAAACGAAAATGCTTGCCCGTGTTGTCGACCAAACCGCTGATTCGGTGATTATCGCAGACAAAGAAGGAATAATTGAATATGTGAATAATGCTTTTGAAAATGTCAGTGGTTATGACAGAGACGAGGTAGTAAATCAGCATACTCGTATCCTTAAGTCGGGCATGCATGATGACGATTTTTATAAAAAAGTAAGTCAAACACTTCAGAACGGATTGCCCTACAAAGACCTTTTCATCAATCGTCGAAAAGATGGCGAACTGTACTATGAAGAAAAAACAATTTCTCCGGTACGAGATGAGGGGTATGCCATTACCCATTATGTTTCGACAGGAAAAGATATTACTCAACGTCTTAAAATGCAGCAACGTATGCATAATGTTATTCATTATGATGCAGTTACAGGGCTCGCTAATAATATTCTTCTTAGTGATCGGCTTGAGCAGGCACTTCTTGGCGCTCGACGAAAGAAATTGCTGGTGGCGATAGTGAAAATAAATATCGATGTCTCTGAATTGTTTGGTGAAGGGTATGCGAAAGAACTTGAAGAGAAATTTCTCATTCAGGTTGCTGGCCGGCTCAAGGACTCTGTGCGCGCCAATGATACGGTTGCATCTGTAGGCCCAGGTGATTTTGTGATTGTTGCGAATGAGGTTATTAACGAAGAAGCCATTATTATGATAACCAATCGAATGCTGAGTTTACTTTCTTCTGCAATGGAAATGGAAGGCCACACATTATTTATGCGCCCAAATGTGGGAATTAGTGTTTATCCGAAAGATGCAAAGGACAAGGATGAACTATTAGCTCACGCAGATATAGCTATGCAGCATGCAAAACAAAAGAAAACAAGTGAGCCTTATCGGTTTTTTGCAAGCAATATGATTGAGAAGAAAGATGGCGTTTGGTTAAGTAGTTAGCCTATCCATTAAGTATTTGTTACTTCCCTTTTTCAGTGGGTAAGGTGACCAGCTTTTCCCGTGGCCCATCGGCCACCAGCCGTCCGCCATCGAGGGCAATAATACGCTGAACCATTTTAAGCATGACCGGGCTGTGTGATGACATGATAAGCACTGTAGAGCTGTCCAGAAGTTTAGGCAGCCGCTCAGCCAAAATCTGCTCACCTTCAGGATCAAGTCCCAGTGTTGGTTCGTCCAGAAGCAGTATTCGACAGGGCTGGGCAAAGACACGGGCCAGCGCTACCTTCTGCCGCTGACCTCCAGAGAGATTGCTGCCGCGTTCCTCCAAAGCCATTCCCAGGGACATCCGCCCACTCTTCAATTCATTTTCCAGACCGGATGCCCAGATGGCCTCGGTATACCGGCTTTGTTCTGTGCAGCCGGAAATACGCAGATTGTCCTCCAGGGTCCCGGCGAATATAGCCGGGTCCTGAGCTTTATATGCCATCCACTTAACGCGGTCAAAACGCGCAATATCATCCAGTTCCAGGCCGTCAATATGAATATGACCTGTATCCGGCCGACTGAGTCCGGCAAGACAACGCAACAACGTTGATTTGCCGGCGCCTGGTCGTCCCAGCAAGGCAATCCTTTCACCTGGAGCAATTGCAAAGGACACCTTCTCGAGTGCTGCCGGACGTCCTT
>DAOWII010000174.1 GCA_030640985.1 Chromatiales bacterium | reverse complement strand
AGTTCTATGACGCTCCGGGTAATTCCAAGCCGGATTGGTGGATTATTGCTCAGCTAGCCAAGCGTATGGGATTTGACGGTTTCGACTGGAAGAACTCCAACGAAGTTGCTGAAGAGATGTGACGCTTCAGTCGTAAGGGACGCAAGGCTTTCCATATGGTCAAGGTTGCTGCACACAAGGAAGGCAAGACGCTGCATGAGAAGATGCGTGAACTGGGTACCGAAGGTATTCAGGGACCGACCTTCTATAACTATGACAAGGGTACGCTTCACGGTACCAAGCGTCTGCATGACACTCAGCTAACCAAGGCGGATATGGAGGCGAAGTGGGGTGAAAATGGTCCGGCAGGTGCTAATATGCACAGCAAAAAGCTGACTCATTTCAACTCTCAGACCGGTAAGATCAATATCCAGAAGCATCCCTGGGATTTGTTCTCCGATTACTGGAAATGGATGAAGCCCAAGAGTGATGAGTTGTGGCATACCAATGGTCGTATGAACGAGATCTGGCAGTCAGGTTTCGATGACATTGAGCGCCGCCCCTATATCACTCAGCGCTTTCCACACCAGTTCGTGGAGATCCATCCCGATGATGCCAAGTCGCGCGGCATTGAGTCCGGTGACTGGGTGATGGTCTACAACGATCGTGTACCTATCTTCAAAGACACCATTCTGGGCGTCGGTGGCAAAGACTTCCAGTTTGACGAGTTGATGAAGAATGGTCACATCGAAATGGCTAAAGGCGCGGTGACAGCAGTTGCGATAGTGGTTGATCATGTGAAGAAGGGTGTGCTCTACAGCAACTTCAACAGCATGACCCAACCAACGAATGCACTGCAGGGTCGCGTAGTTGACCAAATCAGTGGTAACTACAACTACAAAATGGGTGTAGCGAGGATCAATAGGATGGGTGAATCTCCTTACAAGAAGGATTTCCGCAGCTTCTCCTTCGCACCTAGAAATATTGTTTGATTTGAAGTCCCCTATGCCGGTGTGTGATGTTTGCACACCGGCTTTTTTTATCTTCAGAGCCCGTTAAACACTCACTCACTGGCTTTTCCTCACGTTTTCAACAAGGTCGGTTAAACGGCCCCATCCTGTTTTTTATCTAGTTGATTCATAATCCTGAGAGGCAGATCGTGTGAACAATGCTATAGTCTTGCAGCATATGGCGCAGTCAGAATTTGGAGTGAGTAAAGTGAAATCGAACAATGTATTTATGAGTGTATACGATGGATAATAAATTAACGCATTTCAATGCCCAGGGTGAGGCTCACATGGTGGATGTGGGTGAGAAAAATGTCACCCAGCGGAAGGCCGTTGCTGAAGGGTTTATTCAAATGCAGTCGGATACCTTGTCGTTGATCGTCAGCGGTGGGCACAAGAAAGGTGATGTATTAGGAATCGCTCGAGTAGCGGGTATTATGGGTGCTAAAAAAACGCCGGAACTGATACCACTGGCACACCCGATCAATATAACCTCCGTGGATATTATTTTGACTGCGCACACCGAAGACAACACTGTGCGTTGTGAAGCTACCGTGGGCTGTGGTGGTCAGACAGGGGTGGAGATGGAAGCACTCACCGCAGTACAGATTGCCCTGCTAACGATTTATGATATGTGTAAAGCAGTCGATCGTGGCATGGAAATGCATGGCATTCGCCTGCTTTCAAAATCAGGTGGTAAGTCAGGGGCGTGGACTCGAGCGGAATAGACGCGGAGAGAATGAAATGAACATCAAGGTGAAGTATTTTGCCAGCATGCGGGAAAAAATGGGTTGTGGCGAAAAGTCCATTACGGCGGATCAGGAAAGCATCAGCGTGAGTGATTTGTGGACACAACATCTCTCCAGTAATCCCATGCCTACTAACATTTTGATCGCCGTTAATATGGAATACACTGATGCTTCTCATGTGGTGAAGGATAATGATGAAGTTGCCTTCTTTCCGCAGGTCACCGGTGGCTGATATGAAAGTCATCATCGAGCCTTCCAGCTTTGAACCTTACTCTTTGCTCAGGGACTATCAAGCGACACTGCCATCCGGCAAACATGGTGCCGCAGTCTCCTTTGTTGACACCATGCGCGACATAAATGAATCCATGGACGTGACCTCCATGTTTCTCGAACATTATCCCGGTATGACCGAAACCCAGATCGAACAGGTGTGCGAGGAGGCCATGGATAAATGGCCGATACAGGATATTCTGGTGGCGCATCGTTGCGGGGAATTAAAACCGGATGATCCCATCGTGTTGGTGGCGGTCTGGTCTGTCCATCGTAGCGAGGCCTTTGATGCCTGCCGTTATGTCATTAATTATCTAAAGCAGCGTGCACCATTCTGGAAGCGGGAAGATACCGAAGAGGGGCAACGCTGGGTAGAAAAAAATACCAAGGATCAGAATGCGAGTGAATAATGAAAAATAATTGCCGGGGATCACTATGACTAGCGCTAACGCCCCTGATGTATGTGACATCAATAACAAACTGCTGGATGTGGAGCAGGCCCTGCAGCATCTTTTGTCACAGGTGCAGCCGTGCAGTGAAACCGAGACCGTAGAAACCGCTGGTTCACTGGGCCGGGTGCTGGCAGAGGATCTGAGGTCTTCCATTGATGTGCCACCACTGGATAATAGTGGCATGGATGGGTATGCCGTGAGCGTGGCGGATTTGACCGCTGACGCTGAAAGTACGCTGCCCATTGGACTGCGTGTTTGTGCCGGTGATCCCCTGCAGACCCACCAGCCCGGAACCGTTTCACGTATTTTTACCGGTGCTCCGGTGCCGGAAGGTGCCGATGCGGTGATTCCTCAAGAGCTGTGTGAAGTTGAGGGTGATACGGTACGTTTGCCTGCGGGAATAAAGCAGGGCGCCAATATTCGCCGGCGGGGTGAGGACATTACAAAGGGCGCTGTGGTTTTGCAGAAAGGGCTGCGGGTGCGTGCTCAGGAAATGGGTATGGCAGCCACCATGGGCTTTGCTCAGCTGAGTGTTTATCGACAGCTAAAGGTGGCAGTGTTCAGTACCGGTGATGAGTTGGTGGCACTGGGTGAAGCCCTGGGGAGTGGACAAATTTATGACAGCAATCGTTATTCAGTAAACGGTCTGCTACAGACCCTTGGCTGTGAAGTGATCGACCTGGGTTGTGTAACCGATAACTTTAATGCCACTCAAGAGATATTACAGCAGGCGGCACAGCAGGCAGATCTGGTAATCACTAGTGGTGGTGTCTCCGTGGGTGAGGAGGATCACATCAAGGCGGCGGTAGAGAGCATCGGTCAACTGAACATGTGGAGGCTGGCGATTAAACCGGGTAAACCACTGGCTTACGGCACTGTGTGCGACACGCCTTTTTTTGGCTTGCCAGGAAATCCCGTAGCATCCTTCGTTACCTTTTGCCTGTTTGCACGTCCCTACCTGTTACGGATGCAGGGCATGAATGATGTGGCGCCGTTGACGATATCCCTGCCAGCATGGTTTGACTGGCCAAGATCAGGAAAACGAAGAGAGTTTAGTCGCGCCCGTGTAGTGAATAATGAAAAGGGTGAGAGCGGAGTGGAATTGTATCCGCATCAGGGCTCCGGAGTATTGAGTTCGGTAGT